>JAAXIA010000149.1 GCA_012270595.1 Rhodanobacteraceae bacterium
TTACTTGATGATCTTGGAGACCACGCCAGCACCTACGGTGCGACCGCCTTCACGAATCGCAAAGCGCAAGCCTTCGTCCATCGCAATCGGATGAATCAGGCTCACTGACATCTTCACGTTGTCACCAGGCATCACCATCTCAACACCTTCCGGCAACGTCACCGCCCCAGTCACATCCGTCGTCCGGAAGTAAAACTGTGGACGATAGCCCTTGAAAAACGGTGTATGACGTCCGCCTTCTTCCTTCGACAACACGTACACCTCAGCCTCAAAGTCCGTGTGCGGCGTAATCGTACCCGGCTTGGCCAGCACCTGACCTCGCTCCACGTCGTCACGCTTCAACCCGCGAAGCAGTAGCCCTACGTTATCTCCCGCCTGACCCTGGTCCAGCAACTTGCGGAACATCTCCACGCCCGTCACCGTCGTCTTTTGCGTCGGGCGAATACCCACCATTTCAATCTCCTCGCCCACCTTGATAACTCCGCGCTCCACACGTCCAGTCACCACCGTCCCACGACCCGAAATCGAAAAAACATCTTCCACCGGCATCAAAAACGGCTTGTCAATGTCGCGCTCCGGCTGCGGAATGTGACTGTCCAGCGCATCAACCAGCTTCACAATCGAAGGTACCCCAATCTCGCTCTGGTCACCCTCCAATGCCTTCAAGGCCGAACCGTACACAATCGGCGTGTCATCACCAGGAAAATCATACTTGCTTAACAGCTCACGCAATTCCATCTCAACCAACTCAAGCAGCTCAGGGTCATCCACCATGTCTGCCTTGTTTAAGTACACCACAATGTGCGGCACCCCAACCTGCCGCGACAGCAAAATATGCTCCCGCGTCTGCGGCATCGGACCATCCGCCGCCGAACACACCAATATCGCACCATCCATCTGCGCCGCACCCGTAATCATGTTCTTTACGTAGTCCGCGTGACCTGGACAGTCCACATGCGCGTAGTGCCGCGCCGACGATTCGTATTCCACATGCGCCGTCGATATCGTAATTCCGCGCGCCTTCTCTTCCGGCGCCGCGTCAATCGCCCCGTAATCCCTGAACTCGCCACCAAAACGCTCAGCACCAACCTTCGTCAATGCCGCCGTCAATGTCGTCTTACCGTGGTCCACGTGACCTATCGTGCCTACGTTGACATGCGGCTTGGTACGTTCAAATTTACCCTTTGCCATGACTTGAAACCTCTAAAAATGGAAACTGTTTTGCCAGTATGGCGTTATTCGTTTTACTTCCCAAGCATTGAAGTGAAGCCTGAACAAATTCTTCCACGACACTCAACCCAGGCAAACGAAAAGAAAACGCACGTTTTTCTTCTCTACTATGGATCAATGGATTGCAGAGCATTGACCAAAGCGCAAGCATCCTTGTATCAGACGAAACCTCAAAATTCAAGCATCAAGTCTACCGTCATCAGGTAGGCTTCAAGCTTTCTTCATCACCTGCTCGGCAACGTTTTTGGGTGCCTCGGCATAGTGATCAAATTCCATGGTGAAGGTGGCACGCCCCTGTGTCAACGAACGGATCGCCGTGGCATAACCGAACATTTCACCTAGCGGCACCATCGCATTGATGGTTTTTCCCGATGGTCTATCGTCCTGTCCCTGAAGCAAACCACGGCGACGACTCAAGTCGCCCATGACATCACCAACATACTCCTCGGGTGTGACAACCTCCACCTTCATAATCGGCTCAAGCAATATCGGCGAAGCCTTGGCAAAGCCCTGCTTGAACGCCATCGAGGCTGCCAGTTTGAATGCCATTTCCGAAGAGTCCACGTCATGGTATGAACCAAAAGTCAGCCTAACCTTAACGCCCACCACCGGAAAGCCGGCCAGAGGGCCGCTGGTGATAGTTTCGCGCAAACCTTTCTCGACCGAAGGAATAAATTCTTTCGGAATCACACCACCGGTAATCTCGTTGATGAACAGGAAATCATCCCTCACGTCTGGACTCTTGCGCTCCTCGTCAGTCATTGGTGAGAGTTCTATCACAACATGGCCATACTGCCCTTTACCTCCCGACTGCTTGGCATGTTTGTAGTCCGATTTCACACCTGCGCTGCGAATCGTCTCACGATAGGCCACCTGTGGCTTGCCAACATTCGCCTCAATATTAAATTCGCGGCGCAGGCGATCAACCATAATGTCCAGGTGCAACTCACCCATGCCCGAAATAATGGTTTGGCCCGATTCCTCATCAGTGCGCACACGGAAAGACGGATCTTCCTGGGCCAGACGACCGAGCGCCGCTCCCATTTTCTCCTGATCCGACTTGGTCTTGGGCTCAACCGCCATCGAGATCACCGATTCCGGAAACACCATACGCTCAAGAACAATCAAATGATCCTGTGCACAAAGCGTATCGCCCGTCGTGACATCCTTAAGACCCACAGCGGCAGCGATATCACCGGCACGCACCTCCTTGATTTCCTGACGATCATTGGAGTGCATCTGCAAAATACGACCCACCCGCTCTTTTCTGGACTTAACCGGGTTGTACACCGAATCGCCTGAGTTCAGCACACCGGAATAGACCCTAAAGAAGGCGAGCGACCCAACAAATGGGTCGGTCATAATCTTGAATGCCAACGCGGAGAAAGGTGCCTTATCGTCAGCACTTCGTGTCGCTTCCTGGTCATGCTCATCAACACCCTTCACCGGCGGACGGTCCGATGGTGCTGGCAACAGGCTCACCACCGCGTCCAGCATCGCCTGAACACCCTTATTCTTGAATGCTGTCCCACAGTAAACGGGGATGACTTCGTTATTCAAGGTGCGCTGCCGTAAGCCCTGAACAACCTCTGCTTCGGAAAGCGCACCTTCCTCCAGATACTTATCCATCAGCTCTTCACTGGCTTCGGCTGCTGACTCGACCATAAAGTTATGCGCAGCCTCAGCTTCAGCCTTGAGCGCATCAGGGATGGCGCGATACTCAAATTTCATGCCTTGGGACGCCATATCCCAATAAATGGCTTTCATGCGCACCAAATCGACCACACCCTCAAAAACATCTTCTGCACCGATTGGTACCACCATCGGTACCGGGCAGGCCCCCAGACGGACTTTCAGCTGATCAACAACTTTGTCAAAGTTGGCACCAGTACGATCCATCTTGTTAACAAAGGCAAGGCGCGGCACAGCATATTTGTTAGCCTGACGCCAGACTGTTTCGGACTGCGGCTGCACGCCGCCGACCGCGCACAACACAAACACAGCGCCATCAAGTACCCGCAAAGAACGTTCTACCTCAATGGTAAAATCAACGTGACCTGGGGTGTCGATGATATTGAATCGATACTGCGGCATCGACCCATCCATCCCCTTCCAGAAGCAGGTAGTCGCTGCCGAAGTAATGGTAATGCCTCGCTCCTGTTCCTGCTCCATCCAGTCCATAGTGGCCGCACCATCGTGGACCTCACCGATCTTGTGCGACACGCCGGTGTAGAACAGGATACGCTCCGTAGTAGTGGTTTTGCCCGCATCAATGTGGGCCATGATGCCAAAGTTCCGGTAACGCTCAATAGGAGTGGTGCGCGCCATGGTTTCAAACCCTTGTCAATCTGCCTTGCCTACTCATTGTCCGACGTGACCATCACGGTCACGTCCATGATAGAAAGTTCGGCGCCTGGCCGACTTATTTCGCATGGATTGCCCTTGGATCCTGCACCGGGGAGGCAACAGGACGGTCAGCCATGCACCACCAGTCCAGGTGGGTTACCAGCGGTAGTGCGAGAATGCCTTGTTGGCTTCAGCCATACGATGCGTTTCTTCGCGCTTCTTGATTGCACCACCGCGGTTTTCAGAGGCTTCCTGAAGCTCGGCCGCCAGTTTGCGCGGCATCGACACCTCACCGCGCTTACGCGCAGCATCAAGCGTCCAGCGCATAGCTAGCGCCATGCGGCGACCTGAACGCACCTCGACGGGGACCTGATAGGTAGCACCACCCACGCGGCGAGACTTTACCTCGACCGCTGGCGCTACGTTGCTCAGTGCCTTCTCAATCAGAGCGACTGGCTCGGCGTGCTTTTCACCCAAATGCCCCAGTGCTCCGTAAACAATACTCTCGGCCACCGACTTCTTACCGTTTTTCATCACCATGTTGATGAAACGGGCAATCAATTGACTTCCATGCTTGGGATCGGGAAGGATCAAACGAGCAGGATGCGAACCTTTGCGTGACATGTGCTTTGTCCGTATTGGATGCGGGCCATTGGCCCGTCAGAAAGCGGCCAGAATCGACCGCAGGCTTTTCAATAAAATTTAAGTTTTCGGGCGCTTGGCACCGTATTTAGAGCGTGACTGACGGCGCTTGGCCACACCAGCGCAATCAAGACTTCCGCGCACAGTATGGTAACGCACACCCGGTAAATCCTTGACCCTTCCACCACGAACCAACACCACCGAATGTTCTTGCAGATTATGCCCTTCACCACCAATGTAGCTAATGACCTCGTAGCCATTGGTCAAGCGCACTTTGGCCACCTTGCGCAACGCTGAGTTCGGTTTTTTCGGTGTTGTGGTGTAGACGCGCGTGCAGACACCACGACGTTGCGGACCACTCTGCAAGGCCGGCGAAGCGCTTTTGTAGCTCTTCGGGTGTCGGTTCTTGCGTACCAGTTGATTGACTGTCGTCATACGAATCTATCCCTGGGAAACATAAAGGCAGACCGATTATCAAACTTACGGCCTGCCAAGGGGCGCTATAGTAACATGAGCAAACTGCTTTTGGCAAGGCAATACAAAACCGCCAATTTGATTCCATGCCTGCCCTGCCGAATGCAACTCATCCCCTTACTCCGAGGGCAAGTTGCTTAAGAAGCCTTTACCGTTCCTTTAAGTGTGGTTCTAGGCAGCGTCTTCGGCAGCAGCAGGAGCGTTCACCGAGCCGGAAAGCATTTCCAGTTCCTGCGTAGTCAGGCCACCCTGACGCTGACGCTCTTTGTGGTGTGCCAGGCCAGTGCCCGCTGGTACCAGACGACCAACCACGATATTTTCCTTCAAACCACGTAAGCTATCACGTGTGCCACGCACCGCTGCCTCAATAAGGACACGTGTTGTCTCCTGGAACGAGGCCGCTGAAACAAAAGATTCCGTCGCCAGCGAAGCCTTGGTGATGCCGAGCAGGACTGACTGGTACTCCGCCGGGCGCTCACCTTTAGCTTCCGCGCGCTTGTTTTCCTCGCTGAGATGCACCCGCTCAACCTGCTCTCCACGCAAGTAACGGCTGTCACCTGGCTCGGTGATTTCAACCTTACGCAACATCTGGCGAATAATCGCTTCAATGTGCTTGTCGTTGATCTTCACTCCTTGCAAGCGATAGACATCCTGGATCTCCTTGATCAGATAGGCCGACAGATGTTGCACCCCAAGAAGACGCAAAATGTCGTGAGGGTTGGGCTCACCATCCACCACGGTTTCGCCTTTCTCTACGTGCTCGCCTTCAAAAACGATGACCTGACGCCATTTGGGAATCAGCTCCTCGTGCTCGTTACCCTCGGCGTCCCGAATAATCAGACGTTGCTTGCCCTTTGTGTCCTTGCCAAAGCTGACGACACCAGAGCATTCCGCCAGGATCGCCGACTCTTTTGGTTTGCGCGCTTCGAACAGGTCCGCCACACGCGGCAAACCACCGGTAATGTCGCGGGTTTTGGAGGTTTCCTGGGGAATACGCGCGATCACGTCACCCACGTCCACCGCCGCACCGTCTTGAATTGATACAATGGCACCGGCAGGAAGAAAATATTGCGCTGGCACATCAGCACCAGGCAAGCTTAATTCGCGCCCCATACCGTCTTCCAGGCGCACGATCGGACGCAGCTCCTTGAAAGCCATACCACGCCATTTCGGATCAGTGACCACCACCGACTCCAGCCCAGTCAGTTCATCAACCTGGCTTTGCACGGTCACGCCATCGAGGAAGTCGCTAAAACGCACCATACCAGCCACCTCTGACACAATGGGATGGGTATGTGGATCCCAGTTGGCAATGGTCTGACCAGCCTTGACGCTGGCACCATCCCTAGCGGCGATGGTTGAACCGTAAGGTACCTTGTAACGCTCACGCTCACGACCATTGGCGTCGATCACAGACACTTCACCCGAACGCGATACCGCCACCAGATGCCCCAGACTGTGCTGCACGGTCTTTAGGTTGTTGAACTTCAGCGTACCGCTGGTGTTAACCGATACATGATCGACAGCCGCCGCACGCGAAGCCGCACCACCAATGTGGAAGGTACGCATGGTGAGCTGGGTGCCCGGCTCACCAATGGATTGCGCAGCCACCACGCCCATGGCCTCACCCATGTTGACCAGGCGACCACGCGCCAGATCGCGGCCGTAACACAAGGCACACACCCCATGACTGGCCTGACAGGTAATTGATGAACGCACCTTGATCATCTGTACACCAGCCTGATCGAGCTTTTCAACCATCACCTCATCCAACAATGTATCGCGCAAGATAAGCGGCTCATCGCCAACGCCAGGTACATAAACATCCTCCGCGGTCACGCGACCCAGCACGCGATCACGCAAGGGTTCCACCACATCGCCACCTTCAACGATCGGCTGCATAATGACACCATCCTCAGTCCCGCAGTCATCCATGGTAACCACCACATCCTGCGCGACTTCGACCAGACGCCGTGTCAGATAACCGGAGTTCGCGGTTTTGAGTGCCGTATCGGCCAACCCCTTACGCGCACCGTGGGTCGAGTTGAAGTACTGAAGCACATTGAGACCTTCGCGGAAGTTGGCCTTAATCGGCGTTTCAATGATCGAACCATCAGGGCGCGCCATCAAACCACGCATACCGGCGAGCTGACGAATCTGCGCCACCGAACCACGCGCACCTGAGTCGGCCATGATATACAACGAGTTCATCGACTCCTGATTGACCGTCTTGCCATCCACATCAGTTACCTTCTCGATGCCGATACCGTCGATCATGGCCTTGGCAACCCGCTCGTTGGTGCGTGACCAGATATCAATGAGCTTGTTGTAACGCTCACCGGACGTAACCAGTCCCGACTGATATTGCTTCTGAATTTCAACGACTTCTTTTTCGGCTTCCTTAAGAATGCTCTCCTTCTCGGCGGGAATGATCATGTCGTTGATGCCAATGGAGATGCCAGCACGCGTAGCGAAACGATAGCCGATGTACATCAACTGATCGGCAAACACCACCGTTTCCTTGAGACCAAGGCGACGATAGCAGGCATTAATCAGACGGGAAATGGCTTTCTTCGACAGTTCGGTGTTGGCCAGTTCAAACGGCAGCCCCTCGGGCAAAATCTCAAGCAACAAAGCGCGACCGACCGTGGTATCGACAAGTTCCTTACGGATCTGGCGCGTACCATCCTCGGCGACGGTCACCTGCTTGATTCGCACCCTCACTTTGGCATGGAGTTGCGCCACACGATTATCGTAGGCACGACGCACCTCGGCAATGCCCGAGAAGACCATGCCATTGCCCTGCATATTAATCAGCTCACGGGTCATGTAATACAAACCCAACACGACATCCTGGGTCGGCACAATGATGGGTTCACCATTGGCAGGCGACAGGATGTTGTTAGTAGCCATCATCAAAGTACGTGCCTCCAGCTGTGCTTCGATCGACAAAGGCACATGCACCGCCATCTGGTCACCGTCGAAATCGGCGTTGAAAGCCGTACACACCAAGGGATGAAGCTGAATCGCCTTGCCTTCAACCAGTTTCGGCTCAAACGCCTGGATACCCAGACGGTGTAGCGTCGGCGCACGATTGAGCAGCACTGGATGTTCGCGAATAACATCCTCCAGGATGTCCCACACCATTGGCTCTTCACGCTCAACAAGCTTCTTGGCCACCTTGATGGTTGCGGCCTCACCGCGTGCCTGCAACCTGGCGAAAATGTATGGCTTGAACAGCTCCAGCGCCATCTTCTTGGGCAGACCACACTGATGCAACCGCAGTGTCGGCCCGACCACGATTACCGAACGGCCGGAATAATCCACGCGCTTGCCCAGAAGGTTTTGGCGAAACCGCCCCTGCTTGCCCTTAATCATGTCGGCCAGGGACTTCAACGGGCGTTTGTTGGTTCCAGTAATGGCGCGACCACGGCGACCATTGTCCAGCAACGCATCAACCGACTCCTGCAACATGCGTTTTTCGTTGCGTACTATGATGTCCGGCGCACTAAGTTCCAACAATCGTCGCAGACGGTTGTTGCGGTTGATCACGCGACGGTACAAATCGTTCAGATCAGAAGTGGCAAAACGACCACCATCGAGTGGCACCAGTGGCCGCAAATCGGGCGGGAGTACCGGAAGCACGGTCAATACCATCCACTCTGGATTGTTGCCCGATTCCAGAAACGCCTCTATCAACTTCACCCGCTTGGTAAGACGCTTGAGCTTGGTTTCCGAACCGGTAGATGCGGCCTCTTCCTTAAGACGGGCGACCTCAAGCGACAAATCCAGCGACTTAAGCAATTCATACACCGCCTCAGCACCCATGCGGGCATCAAACTCATCACCATGTTCCTCGACCGCTTCCAGATACTGGTCTTCAGTCAGTATCTGGCCACGCTCCAACGCCGTCAGACCCGGGTCAATGACAACGAAGGCTTCAAAGTAAAGGATGCGTTCAATGTCACGCAATGTCATATCCAGCAGCAAACCGATACGGGACGGCAGCGACTTCAAAAACCAGATATGTGCGGTCGGGCTGGCCAATTCGATATGCCCCATGCGTTCGCGTCGCACCTTGGTCAAGGTCACTTCCGTACCGCATTTCTCGCAAACCACACCACGGTGCTTCATGCGCTTGTACTTGCCACACAAACATTCATAGTCCTTCACCGGCCCGAAAATGGCCGCACAAAACAGGCCATCACGCTCCGGTTTGAAGGTACGATAATTGATGGTTTCCGGCTTTTTTACTTCGCCGTAAGACCATGAACGAATCAGCTCTGGGGAAGCCAGCGCGATTTTGATCGCGTCAAACTCGGGCACCGCGCGCTGCTGGTTGAACAGATTGAGCAAATCTTTCATGTTAAATCTCCGGTAGTCGCGCGACTTATTTGACTTCTTCCAGGTTAATGTCGATGCCAAGCGAGCGGATCTCCTTCACCAAAACATTGAAGGACTCAGGCATACCAGCCGCCATCTCGCATTTGCCATCGACGATGTTTTTGTACATCTGGTTACGGCCTTGCACATCGTCCGATTTGACGGTGAGCATTTCCTGCAGGGTGTAGGCCGCACCATAGGCTTCCAGTGCCCAAACTTCCATTTCACCAAAGCGCTGACCACCGAATTGTGCCTTTCCGCCAAGCGGTTGCTGGGTGACCAGCGAGTAAGGGCCGGTAGAGCGGGCGTGCATTTTTTCATCTACCAGGTGATGTAGTTTCAGATAGTGCATATAACCCACAGTGACAGGACGATCAAAGGCTTCGCCGGTACGACCGTCGTACAAGGTAGTCTGGCCCGATTCAGGAAGATCAGCCAGTTTCAGCATGGCCTTAATCTCGGTTTCATTAGCACCATCGAACACCGGTGTGGCCATCGGCACACCTTCGCGCAGATTGTTTGCCAAGGCGAGCACTTCCTCGTCGCTGAGTGACTTCAAATCGACCTCATTGACAGCGCCGGTCACATGGTGGTTGTAGACCTGATCGAGGAACTCACGTAGCTTCTTCACTTGGATCTTTTCTTCCAGCATCTGCGCAATCTTGCGCCCCAACCCATTGGCAGCCCAACCCAAATGCACCTCAAGGACCTGCCCGATGTTCATACGACTGGGCACACCTAGCGGGTTGAGACAAATATCCACCGCCTCACCATTGGCCATATAGGGCATATCCTCTACCGGTACCACATTGGACACCACCCCCTTGTTGCCGTGACGGCCAGCCATTTTGTCGCCTGGCTGAATCCGGCGTTTCACCGCCAGGAACACCTTGACCATCTTAAGTACACCCGGAGCAAGATCGTCACCCTTGGTTATCTTGGCCTTCTTTTCCTTGAAACGCTTGTCGAATTCCTTCTTCTGATGCTCGATCTGCCGTGCCGCACGCTCGATGAAGTCGGTTACATCCTCGTCCTTGACGTTGATCTTGAACCAGTCATCCTTAGCCAGACCATCGAGGTAGGTATTGGTAATTTTGGTACCACGCTTGAGACCAGCAGGGCCACTCATTACTGTTTTGCCAACCAGCTGGGCACGCATGCGGCTGTAGACAGCGCCTTCCAGAATGCGGAACTGATCGTCGAAGTCCTTACGGATACGGTCGATCTCGGCCTCCTCGATCTGCCGCGCACGCTTGTCCTTTTCGATGCCGTCACGCGTAAAAACCTGCACGTCAATCACGGTACCGTCCATACCGGGCGCCACACGCAGTGAAGAGTCTTTGACGTCGGAGGCCTTCTCGCCAAAGATGGCGCGTAGCAGCTTTTCTTCCGGAGTTAACTGGCTCTCGCCCTTGGGTGTCACTTTGCCGACCAGAATATCGCCAGCTTTCACCTCCGCACCGATGTAAACGATGCCGCTTTCGTCCAGGCGGGACAGGGCATGTTCACCCACATTCGGAATATCAGCCGTGATTTCTTCGGCGCCCAGTTTGGTGTCACGCGCTACGCAGCTCAGTTCCTCGATATGAATCGAGGTATAGCGATCTTCCTGCACCACGCGTTCGGAAAGCAAAATGGAGTCTTCAAAGTTGTAGCCATTCCACGGCATAAAGGCGATCAGCATGTTCTGCCCCAATGCCAGTTCGCCCAGATCAGTAGACGATCCATCGGCCAGGGTGTCACCCTTGGCCACCACATCACCGACCTTTACCAGTGGCCGCTGATTGAGGTTGGTATTCTGGTTAGAACGTGTGTATTTAGTCAG
>JAAXIA010000138.1 GCA_012270595.1 Rhodanobacteraceae bacterium
CAGAGGGATTCGAACCCCCGACATCCAGCTCCCAAAGCTGGCGCTCTACCAGACTGAGCTATACCCCGCTATCGAGCGCCTCCGGCCTTGCCTTCAAGCTTGCTCAAGGCAAGTCATACTAAGGGGTGCCTCCATTACAAGTCAAGATGGTTGCGTGCGACGCACTTTCAAACCTCCCTATTGCACACCACAGAGTTAATACCTGCGGTAGCTTTGAAACGCACTACCTCAAAAAAATGGCGCGCCCGGAGAGATTCGAACTCCCGACCACCAAGTTCGTAGCCTGGTACTCTATCCAGCTGAGCTACGGGCGCACCTGAAACCTTGAGAAAAGCCCAACTAAAACAAGTGAGCGAACACCGGCCAACAGGACCGGTGTTAACTAACACCATGCCCATTGAACCAGCCAACTGCGCAAACACTCTACCTCAAGTTTTCCATCGACCGCATCCGGATAATCGCAGAAGCGACCACTCCAAAGGAGTAATTATTCAGATCAGAAGCGCCGGAGTCAAGACTTTCCAGCCTTCTTCTACGGATTTTTTTCATCATTACCAGTCAGATCAAGGGTAAAAGCATCTGCATCCATCCAGGCAGGAAAATCCTGCCGATGCGCCAACAAGGCCGTGTGCTCAAAGCGCACGGTGACGACCTGTTCCTGCGCACCCAAATGCACTAATGGATCGCCAAGACAGTCAAGTGCAGTACTATCTCCGGCATAAGCCAGACCATTGCCATCCACACCAATACGATTTACACCTACCACGAAGCACAGGTTTTCGATCGCCCGCGCGCGCAGCAAGGTACGCCACTGCCGCCGGCGCATGGCGGGCCAATTGGCTACAAATAGAGCAAGATCGTAATCCATACGACCCCGTGCCTGTTCGTGCACCCGGTTGCGAAGCCACACCGGAAAGCGCAGGTCGTAGCAAATCTGTGGCAAAATACGCCAACCGTTCAATTCAACGAGCAAGCGTTCATGCCCTCTGGCGTAATGCTCGTGCTCGCCTGCCATACGGAAAAGATGCCGTTTATCATACTTGGCATAGCTCCCGTCGGGGCGCATCCAAAGCAGTCGATTAAACACATGGCCAGCGTCACTTACCAGCAAGCTCCCGCATACCACAGCACCAACCTCACTTGCCAGTGAACGCATCCAGCGCACATTCTCGTCATCCATGGTGACGGCAGTGGCGCAAGAGGCATTGCTAAATCCTGACAGAAAGGTTTCCGGGAGTACCACCAGATCACACTGCCCGACCACGGTGCGCACCAGATCGCCGTAATAATCCCGATTAGAGGCCGCATCATGCCAACGTGTGGCACCCTGCACCAGGCTAACGCTCAAAGCCTGCACAGACGCTCCGCAGCCGCCTCAAGCGTCGCCTCGTTCTTGGCAAAACAAAGGCGTAGCAAGTACATGTCATCTGGCGCTTTCACACAAAACGGTGATAGTGGAACTGTGGCCACACCGCCCTGTTCCAGTAACCAGCGACTAAAGGCGGTATCATCCTCCTTGCGTATCATCGAATAATCGACCAACTGAAAATAGCCGCCTGGTACATCGAGAAGCTTTAACCGTGATGGTTCAAGCAACGCACGAAAGCGGTCACGCTTGACCTGATAGAAAGCAGGCAATGCCAGGCAATGCTGTGGATCACTGGCAAGAAACTGGGCAAACGCCACTTGCGCTGGATGAAAACTACAAAAATTGATGTACTGGTGCAGCTTGCGAAACTCCACCGATAAAGACACTGGTGCCACGACATAACCCAGCTTCCATCCCGTACAGTGATAGGTCTTACCAAAACTGGAAACAACCATGCTGCGCTGCGCCAGTTCCTCGTGCCGTGACACGCTCTGATGTGCAGCACCGTCATAGACCATGTGCTCGTATACCTCGTCGGACAACACCACAATGTCGGTGTCGCGTGTAACTTCCGCCAGCGCATCAAGGTCGGTCGCGGACAGAATGGCACCGGATGGATTATGCGGACTGTTGACGATGATCATGCGCGTTTTGTGCGTCACCGTCTCACGCACGCGTTGCCAGTCAATGGCAAAGGAAGGCCGCGCAAGTGGGATCCGCCGCACATGGGCACCCTGCAGCACAACCGACGGATCGTAGATGTCATAGGCCGGATCAAAGATAATCACTTCATCACCGGCGCGCACCACGGCACTGATGGCGGCAAACAGGGCCTCACTGGCACCCGAGGTGACAGTTACCTCGGTAGCCGGGTCGATGCGACGACCATAAAGACGCTCCGTTTTGAGCGCAATCTGCTCGCGCAGTGAAGCCACGCCCATACTCGGCGCATACTGATTGCACCCCCGTGCCATGGCACGGGTCAATCCTTCGCACAAGGCTTGTGGCGGGTCATAATCAGGAAAGCCCTGCCCCAGGTTAACCGCCTTGTACTTAACCGCCAACTGGCTCATCACAGTAAAAATACTGGTACTGACCTTTGGAAGTTTGGTTTCAATGCGCATGATGCAAGCAGGCCGCAATATTCGTTCCGGGGATGGTAGCACACACCAATGCACTGAAGTTGCAACAATCAGCCAACACATACATCACCATGCCTTGAAGCAAGCCTGACCCCGATTGGGGTCAAGCACCCTTGAGCGGGCTTTAAAAAAAATTGGCTTGGCGTGACCCGCACGAGAAAAAAAGGAGCGGCACACTTCAAGAAAGCATGCGGGTACGGCCTATCAGAAGCCATATGAGGCAGACAAGAAGATATTTAAGGGTTCAGGCGACAACTCGCGCTGGAGTCACAAGGCTTGCTGCACTTGGTTTGCGGTAACCACCGGCACAGGAAACCTGCCTTGCAGGCGCCAGCGCGTTGCAAGGCAGGTCCAGGAAAAGGTATTAGCCGACAGTAGTTATGTGGCCAGGGCTTTGCCCAGGGCGAACAAAGAATCCTTGACAATGCGCACGTGAGGATGCGGATTACCAGACGCAGTGAACTGCATACATGCCTTCAAACATATACTTGCCTTAAAGCGGGCAGCAGCGCGCAAGTTTTACCCAGGCTTCAAGAAGCTCCAGCGGCCATGGAAAAACAAACGCTTATAAGGATCCATAGCCGCCTCAAGTTCATCCACCTGGCCTTTCTGACCTTGTCACCTCAGAAAATCTTGAACATAATCTTAAAGATACACCTGCAATCAGAAAGCTCCCTTAAGGCGTCGATTTATGTAAGGGAATGCTCAGACTGATAAAGTTGGTTTCGTTACCGCGACGCACCAGCAGCAGCAGCATGTCACCGGGCTTGACCAGCCGTGCAGCCTTTCTGAAAGACTTAAGACTACTCACCTTGTGCTGGTTGACCATCAAGATGACGTCGCCAACTTGCAGTCCAGCCTGCATGGCAATGGTGCCGGTGATGCGCGATATCACTACGCCTTGACCGGTTTTGAGTCCCAGCTTTTGGCCTAATGCATGGTCCAGATTTTTTACAGCAATCCCCAGTGTATCGATACCACTACTGACTGGTCCTAAGCCGTGCCGGGCCAGTGCATGGTGATCCCCGGGCATGCTGCCGACGGTCGCCATGAGCGTCAGTTTCTTACCATTACGCAGTACGGTCACTGCTACCTTTTTGCCCGGCGACGTCATGGCCACCAGTGGCGGCAAGGCAGCGCTCTGGTCGACGGGGTGGCCATGGTAGGCGATGATAATGTCGCCGGTCTGAATGCCTGCCCTGTCGGCACCGCTACCGGGCGTCACTTTGACCACGATGGCTCCACTGGCACGTGCCAGGTGAAGTGCTTTGGCTATGCCAGAATCGACCTGACGCACCATGACACCTAACATGCCATGCGTGACATACCCCCTGGCCTTAAGTTGCCGCACCACATTCATCGCCACGTCGATTGGGATCGAAAAAGATACGCCCATGTAACCGCCCGTGTTCGAGTAAATCTGCGAGTTGATGCCTACAACCTGTCCGCTCAGGTTGAACAGGGGACCACCCGAGTTCCCGCGATTAATCGGCACATCCGTTTGAATAAAAGTGGTGTCCTGTGACTTTTCTCCCAAGCTGCGGCCTACCGCACTGACAATCCCCTGGGTGACCGTATAGTCAAAGCCGAAAGGCGAGCCGATGGCTAAAACCCATTGCCCCGGCTTGAGCATGCGTGAATCACCAATATGCACAGCATGCAACGGCTTGTCTGCCTTGACCTTGAGCAGGGCAATATCATAGTTAGCGTCGGTACCTACCACCTTGGCAGGGAGCACGCGACGGTCCTTAAGACGCACCTTTACACTACTGGCATGCGCCACGACATGATTGTTGGTGAGAATATAGCCATCGCTGGAGATGATAAAACCCGAACCAAGCGATATGTGTGCCCGCTCCTGCGGTGAAGGGATCACCGGCATGCCGAAGAAATGGCGAAACAGCCATTGTGAATCTTCGTCTCCAAGACCATCCTCAGGCCCAGAACGTCCAGAACGATAGCCCTGCAAAACACCCAGCCGATGACCGTTGTATCTGGCTTCCACGTGTACCACCGCCGTT
>JAAXIA010000095.1 GCA_012270595.1 Rhodanobacteraceae bacterium
CAGAAGCTCGGCGGCAAGATCCCGCGCGGCGTGTTGATGGTGGGGTCGCCCGGTACCGGCAAGACGCTGCTCGCCAGAGCTATCGCAGGCGAGGCCAAGGTCCCGTTCTTCTCTATTTCTGGATCAGACTTCGTAGAGATGTTTGTCGGCGTGGGTGCCAGTCGCGTGCGGGATATGTTTGAGCAGGCCAAGAAGCAGGCCCCGTGCATTGTTTTTATCGACGAAATTGATGCTGTCGGTCGCCATCGCGGTGCCGGACTGGGTGGTGGACATGACGAGCGCGAACAGACCCTGAACCAATTGCTGGTGGAAATGGACGGCTTTGAAGGGAGTGAAGGCATCATTGTCATTGCCGCGACAAACCGTCCCGATGTACTTGATCCGGCGCTGCTGCGCCCTGGTCGCTTTGATCGCCAGGTAGTGGTGGGGTTGCCTGACGTGAAGGGGCGTGACCAGATTCTAAAGGTGCATTTGCGCAAGGTGCCTGTCGCCAGTGGTGTGGATCCGATGACGATTGCGCGCGGTACACCGGGTTTTTCTGGAGCCGATCTGGCCAATCTGGTCAACGAGGCAGCCTTGTTTGCTGCCCGTGAGAACGCGCGCGAGGTGCGTATGAGTCACCTGGACAAGGCGCGTGACAAGATTCTGATGGGTGCCGAGCGCCGCTCCATGGCGATGAGCGAAGACGAGAAGAAACTCACCGCCTACCATGAATCCGGACATGCCATCGTGGGGCGTTTGGTACCGGAACACGATCCGGTTTACAAGGTAACCATTATCCCGCGTGGTCGGGCACTGGGCGTGACCATGTATTTACCGGAGAATGACAAATACAGCATCAATCGGGTGGCTATCCAGTCGCAGCTGTGTTCGCTGTATGGAGGTCGGGTTGCCGAAGAACTGATTTTCGGTGAAGACAAGGTAACCACCGGTGCATCTAACGATATCGAACGTGCCACCAAAATGGCACGTAACATGGTCACCAAGTGGGGCCTTTCCGATCAGCTTGGCCCTGTAACCTATGGCGAGGAAGAGGACGAAGTATTTCTTGGCCGTTCGGTGACCCAGCACAAAAACGTATCCAACGAAACGGCTCGCAAGATCGACGAAGTAGTGCGCGAGATTCTCGATGCCGCGTATGCGCGCACAAAACAGCTGCTCACCGACAACATCGATAAGTTACACCTGATGGCTGACGCACTGCTGCAATACGAGACGATTGATGCCGCTCAGATTGATGAGATTATGGCCGGCCATGTCCCTGGCCCGCCGGCGGATTGGGACGAACCAACCACCTCTGGTCGTACGCCGCCGCCAACACCGCCGCCACGCAACAATACCGGTGCCAAGGTGGGTAATCCAGCGATGCAAAATCGTCTTTAGAGAAGTACCTGACAGGTTTTTGCCTGGCTTCTGAGTTAACATTGATGACACGCGGATGATTTGAGCTCGGCTTTCAGAGCTTTCCGTGCGCGCTCTTTCCCCCTTGAATGACAGGCATTGTGCTGCTGCGGTATGCTGTTTTCAGGGCCATGACGCAAGAAGGCATAATGCAAGAAGGATGAAATCCATGACAGGTTCCGTCGATGTGGTTGCCAGTAAATCAAGACCATTCCAGAAGGGCATTGTGGTTGTTTGCTCTTTCATTGGTTCATTAGTGAGCCTTCCCGTCGTTTTAAGCTTGTATGCCATGCCAGCCCATGCACGGCGCGTACCTGGCAGCGAGGTAATCAGGCATTATCCGATAATTATCGCTCACCATGGCAGTGGTGAGGACTGGCCTGAAAACACGCTCTACGCGATCAGGCAAAGCCAGAAACATCATGTAAAAATGATTAACCTGACGCTTGAGCTTTCAAGGGACAAGGTGCCGTTCTTGTTCCATGGCTTCAGGTTGTCGCGGACGACCAATGGCCATGGCGATCCAGAAGCAAAAACCATGGCGCAATTAAAAAAACTGGATGCCGGTTATTTTTTCAAGCGTCATGGACGTTATATTTATCGCGGTCGTGGAATAAAGATTCCCACCTTGAAGGAAGCCTTGCGGGCCAGCCATGTCAAACGTATTTTCGACATCAAGACCCACCGTTACCGTGATCTCATTGATAAACTGGCTGGCATATTGACACCCGGTGACTGGAAAGACTCGGTTTTTTACTCCACGGACAAGTCGGCCATGGCTTATCTTGAGAGTAAATATCCCCACGCCACAGTCTTTCAGAACCGGGATAAAACAAGAAAGCTGTTGCTTGATAATAAAATAGAAGGAAAGGTCGATGTCAAGAACTCGGCCAACTGGGCCTGGCTTGGTTTTGAAAACAATCGCGATATGAATATCTGCGAACACTTCACCCTTGGCTGGGGTTGCACCAGCGTCGCGTTTAAAAATCTCTGGCAACGGGGCATGACAGATGCTATCCATCGGCAAGATCCAGCTGTGCACCTGGTGATGTTTGGCGTCGATGACTGCGCGTTGTACGACTATGCCACTACCATTGGCATGGATGCGATCTATACAAACTCGATCATGAAAATGCAGGGCTGCAAGCTTCGGGAACAACGAAGGGTGTTGAAGCACGCGCATGCGAAGTGGCATGTGACCGGGGTGAAGTGAGAACATGGAATGTTCATCGAAGTAAACAAACAAATAGCTATGCGCAGGTGTTTGCCCGAGCAAAGCTTGCCATCCTGGCGTCGTGGCGTACTCAAGGTTGGCAGTTCCCTGCTGGCAGCCGATGCTACTGGTTTGACCACACGCTTTGCGCAGGCTTTGGCCGATTTTGTTGCAAGCAGTTATCGAGCCGGTCGGCAGGTAGTCGTGGTGTCCTCGGGGGCCGTCGCGGCGGGGCGCGACTTGTCGGGCGCGCGTCAGAATGAGGGTTATGATCTGGGTGCCCGCCAGGTGATGGCTTCACTGGGGCAGACATCCATGATCGCGCTGTGGCAATCACTATGGGATCGCCCTGTCGCGCAAGTGTTACTTACCCACGATGACCTGCGTCATCGCCGTCGTTATCTGAATGCACGCGCGACGCTACTTGGTTTACTGGCGCTGGATATGGTACCGGTAGTCAATGAGAATGATACCGTGTGCGTCGATGAACTTACTGTGGGTGATAACGACAATCTTGCTGCCATCGTGGCCATCCTGGTTGATGCCGACATATTGCTGATTGCTTCTGACGTGAATGCGCTCTACAGCGCTGACCCCCGACGTCATGCAAAAGCCACGCCTATCATGTGCGTAGAGTCGGTTAATCCATCGCTGATGGGTATGGCGGGTGGGCATGGTAGCAAGCTTGGAACCGGCGGGATGCGTACCAAGCTGGAGGCGGCAGAGAAAGCTGGCGCGGCGGGTATTCCCACCGCCTTGTTTGATGGCCGTGATGCGCTGACAGTGCACGCGCTGGGGCAGGGTTTCCTGCATGGAACCCTGATTCTTGCGCCACGTATACGTATGCAGGCACGCAAGTACTGGCTGTTGCATGCCCCGATGATGAGTAAGGCGCGTCTGCGGATTGATGAGGGTGCCGTCCGCGCACTGACTCAGAGAGGCACTTCATTGTTGCCGAGGGGGGTGCTGGCTATTGAAGGTGAGTTCTTGCGCGGTGATCTGGTAGAGATTATCGGCCCGGATAATCGCCGCATCGCGCGTGGCCTGAGCCAGTATGCTGCGGTGGAAGTGCGTCAGCTGGCCGGTCACCATAGCCGGGACATCGAAGCTTTGCTTGGCTATAGTCATGGTGAGGAAGTGGTCCACCGCGACGATCTGGCACTTATAGCCAAATCCATGGCAGGTGGAGCTTGACAGCGCGTTGAAAAAGCGAAAGCCAAGGGTCTGGCTATTCGCATGCCTGTCGCGTGGTGCTTTTCTGTCTGTGGTGCCGTGTGTGTGAGGCAGGATAACAAGCTTGGCAAGCGAAAAGGGTGGGGGTTTTTAACAAGCTTCCGTGGTCGCGATAACCGTATGATGGCAATGACAAGAAATGGTCTGACATGAAAGCATCAGTTGACGTAGAAGCATCCGTACGTACTTCGGCGCTTGCTTGCAAGCAAGCCGCCGGGAAGATTGCTGAACTATCAAGCCAGGCCAAAAGCGACTTGTTGTGTCGCATGGCCAGACGGCTGGAAGCCAGCTCGGCAGGGATTCTGGCCGCTAATGCTGAGGACTGCCGCAGTGCGCGTGCAAAAGGTATGGGTGCGGCCATGCTGGATCGCCTGGCACTCA
>JAAXIA010000210.1 GCA_012270595.1 Rhodanobacteraceae bacterium
ATAATGGATACCAGCGTCATGCCGCAGTACGTGTTTGTCGCCACCAAGCCATCGCCCTGACCGGTAAGCTCGAGGCGTATGTAACAGCGGTATCAGGACTAACGCACCATCGGGACGATACAAAGTCGGCACCCCACTTTTACGGGGGGCAGGCCTTTCCGATTTAAACGCGGGTGGTGAGAATGGCGGCTTAGGGATTACAGCCAGTGGTGCTGTCTTGTCCTTAGTCACTCTTATGCCAGGCGACAGGCGACTTGTACGGCCCTGCCGATGGCGGTGTACCTTTTCAGGCAAGCTGACATACAGCAGGGAAGCGCTACCTGATGCACCTGATGGTGGAATATGGCCCTGCATCTCGTGCCAGACCAAAACACCGAACAGCCCATGACATAGCAGAACGAAAGCCAGTATGCTGTAGCGAACGAAGCTTTTATCGAAGCTTGGGAGCATCGGTTTGGCATTAACAGCCGGCCAGGGAGAGCGCCAATGGATGCCTCGTATCCTTTACGCTGCCAATAATATCCTGGCGACCATTATACCCCGCCCTCACCTTTTTGCTCCAGCAAAACACAAGCTTGTGCTGCAATCCCTTCCCCGCGACCGATAAACCCAAGTTGTTCGGTCGTGGTGGCTTTGATGCTGATACGCTCCATTTCTGTTTCCAGATCGGCAGCCAGGTTTTCACGCATAAATGGCACATACGGGAGAATCCTCGGAGTCTCACAGAGCACGGTCGTATCGGCATTGCCGATACGGTAGCCGCGTTGTCTCATCAACCTGGCGGCATGACGCAGAAAATGACGACTGCTGGCCTTGGCCCAACGCGCATCTGATGGCGGGAAATGCCTGCCGATATCGCCCAGTGCCAATGCACCCAAAATTGCGTCACACAAGGCATGGATAACCACATCGCCATCTGAATGTGCAACCACGCCGCGATCATGCGCCACGCGCACACCCGCGAGCATGACATGATCGCCGTTGCCAAAGGCATGAACGTCAACACCCTGGCCGATACGCATCTTATAACATCCTCGCAAGCAGGAATTCGGCCATCGCAAAATCTTCGCGTGTGGTCACCTTAATATTGTCTTCGGCGCCTTCCACCAGCAATGGTGCATACCCAGCCAGCTCCATCGCCATCGCCTCATCGCTGACCTCTGCGCCGTGCTGCCGTACACTACGCAAAGCATCCTGCAGCGCGCTACGACGAAACATCTGTGGCGTGAAGGCACGCCAACAGCCCTCTCGCGATTCAGTGCATATGCTACGCTGATCTTTATCAGAACGTTTAAGGGTTTCACGCACAGGGACAGCAAGCAAGCCGCCATCTCGCCCGCTCACAGACTCAACCAGGCGTGTTATGTCAGCCGTGCGCACGCAGGGACGCGCCGCATCATGCACCAGTACGAAATCATCAGCGCCAACCTTGGCAGGCAACGCTTCCAGTCCAGCAAGAACGGAATCACAACGCTGCGCACCGCCCGTTGCTGTGTGCACCGGTTTGTTGGCAAGTGTGGATACCCCCGGCCAGCGCGCGTCGTGCTCAGCCAGAACAACCATCAAGCCTGCGATGTGCCTGTGATTTGCCAGGCGTTTTAGTGTGTGCTCTATCAAGGGACGCCCGGCCAGTGGCAAATATTGCTTTGGGCAATCGCCTCCTACCCGCCTGCCACATCCTGCAGCTGGCACCACGCACCAGTATTGCTGCACGCTGTCTCTCCGTTTAGTTGCTGGTGGATGATCTGGGTACCACCTGATAGAAGATTTCGCCTGGCTTGACGAGGCCCAGTTCAGCACGGGCACGTGCTTCAATAGCCTCATTGCCATGTTTTAAATCATACACATCGGCTGCCAGTGCCTGGTTACGTCGCTGGAGCCGCTTATCCTCCATGGCCTGTTTTTTGACTGCGCTGCGCAAGCTGATCACTTCGGGCAAGCCACCATGCGGCGACCACAGTCTTATTTGCAGGCCAATCAGAAGAAAAAACAGCAAAAAAGCGACCCAGCGCAACATCGACACCTCGCCATAGGCGTTCAGTCCAGTAGATTTGCCAGATTCGGGAAAGCATTGCGTCCAGCGTAACGCGCCGACGGACCTAGCGCCTCCTCGATGCGCAGCAGCTGGTTGTATTTAGCAGTGCGATCGCTGCGGCATAAAGAACCCGTTTTAATCTGCGTTGCTGATGTTGCGACAGCGATGTCGGCAATCGTGCTATCTTCAGTCTCACCAGAGCGATGCGAAATCACTGTGGCGTAATTGGCCGCATCGGCCATGGCAATAGCCTCCAGGGTCTGACTGAGAGTGCCGATCTGATTTGGCTTTATCAAGATGGCGTTGGCGATTTTTTTCTCAATTCCCTCACGCAAAATCGCCGGGTTGGTGACGAAAAGATCGTCTCCAACCACCTGGACGCGTGCGCCAATGGTAGAGGTGAGCAATGCCCAGCCGTCCCAGTCTCCTTCAGCCAGACCATCCTCAATACTGATAATGGGGTAGTGCCTGGTCCAGTCAGCCAGCAATTGCACGAACTGCTCGCTACTGTAGGACTTGCCCTCCCCCGCAAGCTGGTACTTGCCATCCCTGTAAAACTCCGAACTGGCAGCATCCAGCCCCAGAAGAATATCGGAGCCAGCTCGATAACCCGCTTGGTGCACAGCTTCCAGGATGACGTCCAGCGCCTCAATATTCGAACGTAAATTGGGCGCAAAACCACCTTCATCACCTACTGTAGTGCTCAGCCCCTTGCGCTTAAGCACGCTTTTGAGTGCCTGGAAGATTTCCACGCCAGCGCGTAGCGCCTCAACGAAGTTGGACATGCCTACCGGCAACACCATAAACTCCTGCACGTCGATGGTGTTGTCTGCATGCTCACCGCCATTGATGATATTCATCATGGGCAGCGGCAACATACCCGGTTTACCCGCCGACAAGTAGGTCCACAGCGGCTCGCCGCGCGATGCGGCGACAGCATGAGCCGCTGCCAGCGACACCCCCAACAGGGCATTGGCCCCCAGATGGTTTTTGTTTGGCGTACCATCCAGTGCGATCAGCTGTGCATCAAGACCCTTTTGGTCGCTCGCATCAAAACCCTTAAGCGTTCTGGTAATAACGGTGTTGACATTGCTCACCGCACTGCGCACACCTTTGCCACCATAGCGTGATGTATCGCCATCGCGCAGTTCCATCGCCTCACGTGAACCGGTGGATGCACCACTGGGCACTGCCGCACGACCAAAACTACCATCGGCCAGGGTAACTTCGGCTTCCAGCGTGGGGTTCCCACGGGAGTCGAGAATTTCACGGGCGTGTATCTTGTGGATGTCTGTATTCATACGTAGCGCTACGGGTAATCAATAATGATGCATTCAGAGGAAATTTTTCCGCTACCATGTCTGAATACAGGGGTATCATGGGTGCATTGGGGCGCATCAAGATTCCATCTCGCGCCCGCAATCGATGAGCAGGCGTTATCAACATCACGGGCATTATTCAGTGCACGCTCTGGAGCTGCTACCCACATTACCCCGTTCGGTGCCCAACCTTCGTGTTTGCAGCATGCATAATCAGGCGGGCGGGGACAAAATGCAGCGTCTATATGTATGGTTGACCGACTAGCATAGGCACACTGCCAGCCAACCATGGTCATTACAACCAGCATGAATAATGATTTTCGCATGACAGCGTTCCTTTTAGGTTATCTACAGTCTTTAATGCTACCTACAGTTTTTAATGCTACATCTCGATGAGGATATTTTCTCATCGCTATGATTGAATATAGCCGGTATCAGCATCGCATGGTGTCTCCTGACCAACACTTCCATTGTGCATTAGCCACCTTGACACAAGCATGCTCGACATCGAACGAATGGGTCGTTGATTACTTCCGCCACAACAAACCGCTACTGTCGTGACGAGACTGCCAATAGAACCCTTGGGTGCCTGAATGTCCGCGCCAGCGCGTAGCATCTCAACGAAGCTGGAGATGCTTAACCGGCAGCACAATAAATTCCCGCACGCCGATGGCGTTGTCTGCATGCTCACCATCATTGATGATGAGCATTGTGGGTAGCAACCACATGCACGGGGACCACCCCTACCGAGCATAGGCACCCAGCACCACTTCATGAATGCAACAGTGGGCACTACCGTACGACCAAAACTGCCATCAACCAGGGTGGCTTCAGCTTCCAGCCCGGAGTTGTCGTGAGAATCCAAAAAATTCACGGCCGTGTATCTTGTGGATATTTGTACTCATACGTAGCGCTATGGATGGTTAATAATCCTGCATGTAGAGGGTATTTTTTCGCAACCATGTCCAAATATCCGGAGGCATCATGGATGCATCAAGCGCCCCACCTTGAGCAGCTCAAGATGGAGGCAACCCTTGACCTGATTAATAAGTCCTGATGCTGCAATCTCGGGATATTCTATGGTCCGTATGCTGAAATACAGGCGTATCGTGAGTGCAATCATAGGTATAACTATTCCATCTTGCACCCGCCAGCGCCGCGCAAGCCTTATCAACATCATCGGCGTTAGCCAGGGAATAGCCATCGGCTTTTACCCACAATATGCCAAGGCCTTCATGCCAGTAGTAGCTTTGACAACAGGCATATCTTGTTTTTGGACAAAAGGCAGCGTCGACATAGGCTGACCGTGGCGGTGGGAAATGGTAACTGGCTAAGCATAGCTGCCAACAACTCATTACGGCTAATACCGCCAGTAGGGAGAACAGTTTCGTCATTGACTATACACCTCAGATACCTTACAAAGCAAAAGATGATAATTTCATAAAAATACCTGCACGTCAAACCTAAGGATACATGGACCACCTTTACTTTTAAAACCAGCATCATCTGTAGTCTTTAATGGTGCATCTTGAGTACATTATCTTTTGATTGTCGTGTTCGAATATACCGGTATCAGCATTGCATAGCGTCTCCTGGCCAACGCCCCAGTCGGCACCAGCTGCATCTTCACAAGCATGCGCGACATCTAATGCATAGTTAAGCGGTCGTTGACCAGCTTCCACCCATAACAAACCAGTGGGATTGTGGTGACGGGAGTACCAGTCAGAATCATAACAACAGGCATATTTGATCTGGACGGGGGAATTCGGCAGGATAGAACAAAACGCAACTCTGGCGAAAGGGGTAGGATAAGCACTGACCTGATGACAAGCCATCAAGGCCAGTACTGCCAGCAGGGGCCTGATAATAATTTTCATTCCAGTATCTCCGGTTGATGTAATAAAACGCTAATGATTCCATGTCAGTCACCGGGACCGACAAGTGCATGATCTCATAGCCGTGCGCTCAATCCAACGGGTATGCTTTCATCTTGCACAGCACAATGAGTAAATTATACTCATTGCAATACCCCGCTTGGGCCAACTCACATCTACTCCGTGAGTTGGCTGGTTACAAAAAACTATCCACTTCGGCCAGAAGGCGTATGGCAGTCAGGTGGCATGCAAGGTTGAAAAACCTTTATCTCGCATTTTTTGTATATGGAATTAAAAGTTCCTTTTTCAGAGCCAAATATGGGTGTATCGTAAGTGCAGTCATCTACATCTCTATTCCAGCTTGCATTTGCTCTGAGACGACATATAGCATTCACCGTCCAACTATTGGGAATGATCCAGTCATTACCTGAACGATAGCCATCAGCTAACACCCACATGACACTATTCCAGTGTTTTTGTTTGCAACAAGCAAACTCGAAACCTCCTCCATGTAGCAGACTAAAGATGGTTCTAGGACACGATGCGGCGTTAATGGTTGGTGTTGGCATACCATAATCCCGGACAATACATGTAGTAGGCGACGGTATTTTTTCGCCCCAATGCCCAAAGACAGTCGTGCCGTTGCCAGTACAGCCTTGACCCGTGGTTACACCCTTCGAAGCGCATACAAACTGAATACTCACTCCGTTTGTCAAGGTCTTATCACCAGCATTTACCCAAAACTCACAACCTTTGCCCCAACATGATCCATGGCAACAGGCATAATCCAAAGTGTATGTTTTATCCATGCAAAGTGCAGCCCGAGCCAGATTAGGCGACGACCCAGCCGTCCATACTGGTTTATAGGAGACCAGCATTGCCAACACCATCAAGGTATATAAAAATCTTTTCATAAAGATTATCTTCACTGCAATGTTTCCATTTAGACCGTGTCTTCATGGAAGACGTGTTGCTTGCTTGCCGTATCTAGCACCATCAAGGTACGCAATAAGGTTTCCATCTTGCCAAGCGGCCAAGCATTGGTGCCATCGGAAAGCGCTTTGTCTGGATCGGGATGTGTCTCGGCAAACAAACCCGCAACACCCACCGCGACGGCAGCGCGCGCCAGTACCGGCACGAACGCGCGCTGCCCGCCGGAACAATCTCCTTGGCCACCAGGGAGCTGAACAGAATGCGTGGCGTCAAAGACGACTGGGCAACCTGTAGCGCGCATGACACTCAGAGCACGCATGTCCGAAACCAGGTTGTTATAACCGAAACTGACACCGCGCTCACAGACCATAATGTCGTTATTACCTACGGCACGGGCCTTATCCACTACGTGTTTCATATCCCATGGTGCCAAAAACTGGCCTTTCTTGATATTGACCGGCTTACCACAACGGGCTACAGACTGAATGAAATCAGTCTGACGACAAAGGAAAGCAGGGGTTTGCAGCACATCAACTACCGCGCTTACTTCGTCGAGGGGAGTATATTCGTGCACGTCTGTAAGCACTGGTACACCCGTTTGACGTTTTACTTCACTCAAGATACGAAGCCCCTCGTCCATACCCGGTCCACGGAAGCTGGCAACGGAAGAACGATTGGCCTTGTCGAAGCTGGATTTGAAAATAAAAGGCATACCGAGTCGTTTGGTTATCTCTTTCAGGCTGCCCGCCGTTTCCACTTGCAGTGACTCCGACTCAATCACGCAGGGACCAGCGATCAAAAACAATGGTTTATCCAGGCCAATGTCAAATCCACAAATTTTCATGAGTCGCTAGCCCTTCCCGTCAAAGGTGAAGTTGGGTTTTGGGTTTATTGCCAAGGCCTCCCGCGCCAGCCTTTGACTATCACGCACTGCTTTATATTCACGGGCTGCCTGCACAAAACCGATAAACAGCGGATGCCCATGGCGCGGGGTCGAGGTAAATTCAGGATGCGCCTGACAAGCCAAAAACCATGGATGCTGCTGCCGTGGAAGTTCCACAACCTCCACCAGTGAGCCATCCATGGACTCGCCCGATATGACCAGTCCCTGCTGCTCAAAACGCCGCCGGTAGCGGTTATTGAACTCGTAGCGATGGCGATGGCGTTCGCGTACTATTTCCTGCCCGTATAACTCACGCGCCAGGCTATCTGGTTTCAGGCGACACTCCTGCGCACCCAAACGCATGGTACCGCCCATATCTGAGTATTCGCTACGCTGTTCACATTCGCCGTCGACATTCATCCACTCAGTAATCAATGCGATCACCGGATCGGGGGTGTGCGGATTGCTTTCGCTAGAGTCAGCCTGTGGTAAATGGGCCACATGACGGGCAAAATCAACAATTGCCGCATGCATACCGTAACAGATACCAAAATAGGGCACGCCCTTTTCACGTGCATAGCGGGAAGCCAGTACCTTATCTTTAAAACCACGCCGACCAAAACCTCCAGGAACCAGAATCGCATCAGCTTTAGCCAGTAAGCTGGCCGCACCCTCAGTCTCAATGCGTTCGCAATCAACCCAGTCAAGATTAACTTTGGTTAAATTCTGGATACCACCATGGCGCAACGCTTCAGCCAATGATTTGTAGGCATCCTTGTGCTCAACATATTTACCAATGATGGCGACGGTGACGTCATCTTTGGGATATTCAACTGCTTCGACGGTGCGTTGCCAGGCATCAAGATCAGCTGGCCCGGCATTGAGACCCAGTTGCCGGACAACAATATCGTCCAGACCCTGCTGGTGCAGCCACAAGGGTTGCTTGTAGATAATGTCCACATCGGCTGCACTGATGACGGCACTCTCCGGCACATTGGTAAATAACGCAATTTTACGGCGTTCCTCCTCGGGCAAGGGATTTGTGCAGCGGCAAAGCAATACATCAGGCTGAATACCAATGGAACGCAGTTCTTTAACTGAGTGCTGGGTTGGCTTGGTTTTGATTTCACCGGCAGTGTGGATATACGGCACAAGCGTGAGATGGAGAAAGATCACCCTGGCAAGACCGTATTCAATCCGTAGTTGGCGAATCGCCTCTAGAAAGGGGAGCGACTCAATATCACCAACGGTACCACCAATTTCCACCAGTGCTACATCGAAACCACAGGTAGCCTCATGGATGCATTGCTTGATCTGGTCAGTGATGTGCGGAATGACCTGTACAGTGGCACCCAGGTAATCACCACGGCGTTCTTTACGGATAACCGACTCGTAAATTTTCCCTGTGGTGATGGAGTTCTTCCCGGAAAGACGGGTGTTGACGAAACGCTCGTAGTGGCCCAGGTCGAGATCAGTCTCAGCACCGTCATCAGTGACATACACTTCACCGTGCTGCAAGGGACTCATGGTGCCCGGATCCACGTTGATGTAAGGATCGAGCTTCATCATGCTCACCGACAGACCACGCGCTTCCAGAATGGAAGCCAGCGATGCCGTAGCGATGCCCTTGCCAAGGGAAGACACCACACCGCCAGTGACAAAAATCAGGGGAATCATGGATTAAGGCACCACGCTTGAAATGTCCATTCTAACGGCAGAACCGGTACCGCGTCAGCAGGCACTGACAACAGTATCTCGTCTTCTATTTCAAGTCCTGCGGAACTAATCTACCATTGAAGAATGAACACATCTATCTCATCCCGAATCACCTTGATGCGCCAAGCCATGGAACGCCATGGCATCGCTGCCTGTATCGTCCCCAGCGCCGATCCCCATCTGTCTGAATACCTGCCAGAACATTGGCAGGCACGCGTCTGGCTATCCGGCTTTACTGGTTCGGCAGGCACGCTGGTAATCACCGCGCAGCAAACAGGTCTATGGACCGACTCCCGCTACTTCCCGCAAGCTGAGCAGCAGCTTGCCGGTAGCGGCATCGCATTAATGAAACTCGGTGTGCCAACCGTGCCCGACTATGTGGAGTGGCTGGTTGAACATCTACAAGCGGGTGATCGCGTTGCTATCGCTGGTGACTGTGTATCTTTGAAAGCACAACGTGAGATGGAACAGCAACTAGGAAAAATCGGTGTGCAGCTACGTACCGATCTGGACCTGCCAGACCAGATCTGGTCTGATCGACCTGCCCTGCCCCAGGCGCCAATTACAGAACATGCCATGGACTATGCCTGCATCACACGAGCCGATAAATTGGCCCGGGTACGCGCAGCCATGCGTGAATACGGGATCTCCCACCATTTGCTATCCAGTCTTGATGATATTGCCTGGCTGACCAACCTGCGTGGATGCGACATCGCATGTAACCCAGTATTTCTGGCGCACCTGATCATTTCTACCGATGCTGGTGCCACCTTGTTTATTGAACACACCAAGCTGGACGATGCGCTGCGGGCAAAGCTCAAAACCGATGGAATCGTCGTGGCCGACTACGGAAGCATTACCACGGCACTGGCCAAGTTGCCAGCAGGAAGTTCGTTGTTGTTTGACCCGGCACGGGTTGTTTGTGCGGTGGCTCATGCCATCCCGAACCAGGTCCGGTGTACCGGTGCGGCTAATCCAACGACCCTTTTCAAGGCTATAAAGAGTGACGCCGAGCTGGAACACATCCGTGAAGTCATGCGCCGCGACGGCGCGGCACTGGCACATGCCTTTCGTGAGATCGAACAGCAGTTAAGTGAAGGCAAGCCACTTACTGAGCTGGATGTACATCGTCTGGTATACAATGCGCGCGCCACACAAACCGACTTTGTTGGCGAGAGTTTCGCCACCGTTGCCGCTTATCAAGCCAACGCAGCAATGCCACATTACCGTGCGACACGGTCCTCACACAGCCCGCTAAAAAACAGGGGCCTGCTTTTAATCGACTCTGGTGGCCAATACCTGGGGGGCACCACCGACATTACACGCATGCTGGCACTGGGACCACTGGACGCCGAGCAGAAACGTGATGCTACCCTGGTACTCAAGGGCATGATTGCCTTAACTTGTGCTCATTTTCCGCGCGGTGCCAGTGGTTCGCTAGTGGATGCACTGGCCCGCGCACCCTTATGGGCTTATGGCATGGATTACGGCCATGGCACCGGTCACGGCGTCGGATATTTTCTTAATGTGCACGAAGGCCCGCAGTCTATCCGGCCACCCGTACCTGGTGAAGTACCGGTGCCGCTCAAGCCGGGCATGATTAGCTCCATTGAACCAGGGCTTTATAAGCCAGGCCGCTATGGCATACGTCATGAAATTCTGGCTGTCGTGGTAGAAGCTATGCACAGTGAATTTGGCCATTACCACACCTTCGAGGTACTCACACTATGCCCCTTTGATCGCCGGGTGCTGGAACTGTCTTTACTAAGTGCCGACGAACGTGCCTGGCTTGATAATTACCATGCCAAGGTGTACAGCGCACTGAGTCCGCTGTTGGAAGGGACTGATCTGGCCTGGTTAAGCCAGCACTGTGCGCCATTGGCCAACCCCACTGCTGCTGACCAGCGCGCATGAACAATCGCTATAACGCTGCCGATATTGAGGTACTTTCTGGTCTGGACCCGGTCAAACGTCGCCCAGGCATGTATACCGATACCAGCCGTCCCAACCATCTGGTGCAGGAAGTGGTGGACAACTCGGTAGATGAGGCGCTAGCCGGTTACGCCAGGCACATCGAGGTTACTGTTTACAATGATGGTTCTATCGCAGTAAGCGATGATGGTCGTGGTATGCCGGTGGATCTCCATCCCGAAGAAGGCATTTCAGGCGTCGAGCTTATCCTCACCCGCCTGCATGCCGGCGGCAAGTTCAGCAATAAAAATTACCGCTTCTCCGGCGGTCTGCACGGCGTCGGGGTGTCGGTGGTAAACGCCCTATCCAGCCGGCTTGAGGTGAATATTCGCCGTGATGGCCAGCATTATCAGCTCGCCTTCAAGCATGGTCAGGGCATCCAGCCACTTACAGTCAGTGGCAGCTGCGCGAAGCGACAGTCCGGTACCGCCTTACGTTTCTGGCCTAATCCGGTCTATTTCGATTCACCCAGAATTGCCCTACCCAGGCTTAGGCATTTGCTGCGGGCTAAAGCCGTACTATGTGCGGGTCTCTCGGTAACGTTATATGACGAAGCTGGCGACGAAACAAACCGCTGGTTCTATGAGGACGGTCTGCACGATTACCTGGGTGAGGCGCTCGGTCAGGGTGAAGTGCTTCCGGAAGAACTGTTCATTCACCATGTGTCACGTGATACCGAAGGCGTAGACGTGGCGCTGGCCTGGCTTGCTGAAGGTGAACTGATACAGGAAAGCTATGTCAATCTGATTCCCACGCCCCAGGGCGGCACCCACGTCAACGGTCTGCGTGCGGGTTTGACCAATGCCATCCGTGAGTTCTGTGACATTCACAACCTGCGGCCGCGGGGTATCAAGCTGGCGGGGGAAGACATCTGGGAGCGCCTGTGCTTTGTCCTCAGCACCCACCTGCTTGATCCGCAATTCGCAGGCCAGACCAAAGAAAGGCTGTCTTCACGTCAAGCAGCCACTCTGGTCGAAACCGTCATCCACAGTGCCTTTAGCCTGTGGCTTAACCAGCACGTAGCGACCGGAGAGCGCATCGCCCAGCTCGCAATTGAACATGCCGGTAAGCGGCTAAAGGCAGCCAAACAGGTGGTGCGCAAGAAAATCCATCAAGGTCCGGCCCTCCCAGGCAAGCTAGCTGATTGCATCGCCACTGACCTGGCACGTACCGAGCTGTTTCTGGTGGAGGGCGACTCCGCCGGAGGCAGCGCCAAGCAAGCACGCGATAAAGAATTCCAGGCCATCTTGCCGCTACGCGGCAAAATACTTAACACGTGGGAAGCAGAATCTTCCAGCGTGCTCGCTTCCGAGGAAATCCACAACCTGGCTGTGGCCATTGGCTGCGATCCGGGAAAGAGCGATCTTGCTGGCTTACGTTACGGAAAAATCATCGTCCTTGCCGATGCCGATTCCGATGGCTTACACATTGCCACCTTACTTTCAGCACTCTTTCTGCGCCATTTTCCGCAGCTTGTCAGTGAGGGGCATGTCTTTGTTGCCATGCCGCCACTGTTTCGCATCGATATTGGCAAACAGGTGTTTTACTGTCTGGACGAGGGGGAAAAACAGGCCATCCTGGAGCGCGCTCAGCGCGAGAAAATAAAAGGACAGGTCCATACCACCCGCTTTAAGGGGCTGGGCGAGATGAACCCGGCGCAGTTACGCGAGTCCACCATCCATCCCAACACGCGTCGCCTGGTGCAATTGACCGTGCACGAGAACGACGACACCGAGAAGATGATGGATATGCTACTGGCCAAAAAGCGCACTGCTGACCGCAAGGCCTGGCTGGAAGAAAAAGGTGCTCTGGCCACGCTGGATGCGTAACATACGCGTGTTTGTCACATAAGTACGCGGTGGGTACGTGTTGACGCAAGCGCAACGCGACAAGGCTAGCGTATTGAAAGCAAACTTTCACGTACCCCGTGTGTCAGTAACAAAACCGCTCAGCCACTCCAGTAGTGAAAACAATGCTCCGCGTAGGGGTGTTATCCACACAGGTTCCAGCCAGGCACTCACTCTATGCGCCCAGCCTAAACAAGAAACGCAACCTAAAAATATATTCTTTAAAATTTCGATTTACTCCAGCTATCTTTTTTGTGATACAAAGAGAGGGATAGTGTTTGTTCATCACCTTAGTTGT
>JAAXIA010000030.1 GCA_012270595.1 Rhodanobacteraceae bacterium
GCTGCCGAGCGCGCCCAAAGGCGCTATAATCAGTTGACGGAGAAAGGGGATGCGGCTACACTGACTACCCTCGAGCGTGATATTGAACAGCGCGACAGCCGTGATGCTTCGCGGGCAGAATCACCGCTCAGGCCTGCTGTGGATGCGGTGTTGATTGATAGTACCAATCTTTCCATCGCCCAGGTGATGACCAATGTTCTTGCTGCGTTGCGGCGCTAAAAAGCTGGCAACGCGGTCTCGCGCCCTGCCAAGGCAGGGTTCCTAACCAACGGTGTTGAGCACATGCCGCCTGAGTGCTGTATTGCCATACGCCCACAACCGGTGGACCGCTCCTTAAGCACGCAGGCACGCTATCCGGTGCTTAAAGGGGAGACGGTCTTTTCTTGTTTTGGAACCAACCAATATGACTGAAAGTTTCGCCGAATTATTTGAACAGAGTCAACAGACCATCGCCAGACTCAAGCCTGGTGCCATTGTTAGCGGCATCGTGGTGGAGATTTGTAACGATGTGGTCGTCATCAACGCGGGTCTCAAGAGTGAGGGCGTCGTCCCGATAGAGCAGTTTAAGGATGAAAAAGGCCAGCTGGAAGTTAGTCTTGGCGATGAGGTGAAAGTGGCCCTCGATGCACTCGAAGACGGCTTCGGTGAGACCAGGCTTTCCCGCGAGAAGGCCAAGCGTTCCATGGTGTGGGATTCCCTGGAAGAGGCTTTCGATCAGGAAGCCACCGTTACGGGTGTGATTTCCGGCAAGACCAAGGGCGGCTTTACGGTTGATATCAAGGATGTCCGCGCCTTCCTGCCAGGTTCGCTGGTCGATGTGCGCCCGGTGCGCGATCCGGGCTATCTTGAAGGCAAGGAGATTGAGTTCAAGGTTATCAAACTCGATCGCAAGCGCAACAACGTGGTGGTCAGCCGTCGCGCCGTCGTTGAAACCGAGTTTTCCGAGGAACGTGAGAAGCTTATTGAGCGCCTGGTCGAGGGTGCCGTAGTCAAGGGTGTGGTCAAGAACCTTACCGATTACGGCGCGTTTGTGGACCTTGGCGGTATTGACGGTCTTCTGCACATTACGGATATGGCCTGGAAACGGGTGCGTCATCCTTCCGAAGTGGTGAATGTCGGTGATGAACTGGAAGTGCGCGTGCTGAAGTTCGACCATGAGCGCAGCCGTGTCTCGCTGGGACTTAAACAGTTGGGCGATGATCCTTGGGTGAATATTTCACGCCGTTATCCAGCGGGAAGCCGCATCTTCGGCAAGGTATCCAACGTCACCGATTACGGCTGTTTCGTGGAGTTTGAACCCGGTGTGGAAGGCTTGGTACATGTCTCTGAGATGGACTGGACCAACAAAAATGTCAATCCGGCCAAGGTCGTACAGGTTGGTGACGAGACCGAAGTCATGGTGCTTGATGTGGACGAAGAGCGCCGTCGTATTTCGCTGGGCATCAAGCAGGTGCGTCCTAATCCGTGGGAGGCATTTGCTTCCTTCCACAAGAAAAACGACAAGGTTTCAGGGCAGATCAAGTCGATTACTGATTTCGGTATTTTCATTGGTCTGGAAGGCGGTATTGATGGTTTGGTTCACCTGTCGGATCTTTCCTGGAACTCTTCAGGGGAGGACTTGGTGCGCAACTACAAGAAGGGCGAAGAAATCGAAGCTGTCGTACTGGCCGTGGATTCGGAGCGTGAGCGGATCAGTCTTGGTATCAAGCAGATGGAACAGGATCAACTCGGCCAGTTTGTGGCTGATCATCCGCGTGGCAGTATCCTTGCCGGCACGGTGAAGTCTGTCGATGCCAAAGGTGCTGTGATCGACTTGGACGTGGAAGCTGGTGTAGAGGGTTATCTGCGTGTGAACGATATCGCCAGGGAGCGCATTGATGATGCCAGCGAACATCTTAAGGTGGGCGACAGGATTGAAGCCAAATTCACCGGTATGGATCGCAAGGGGCGGCAACTCAATCTTTCGATTCGAGCCAAGGATGAAGCTGATCTCAAAGATGCCATGGCTGAATACGCGGCACCGGCTAGTGGCGGCACTGTTCTTGGTGACCTGTTGAAAGAGAAGCTCAGCCGGTCTGATTAGATGAACATGACACATGTATGTTTGGCTTTTTGGTTTTCATGAGCAACAGCATCATGACGTAATGATCAAGGCAGACAGGTCAGTTTTTTCTTTATCGCGTGCTGATCGGTGCGGCGGTGAACTTGATCTTAGAGCTTGCTGAAGCAGGGCCAGGGTGCGGGTAACGGTTCTTGAACCACTTGCATCTTGGGGCTTGGTGGACGAGTGGTGGTGGAATAGCCATGACTAAATCCGAACTAATTGAAGAGTTGGCACGACGCCAGAAATATCTTGGCCTCGGTGATGTCGATCTGGCAGTTAAGAGCATGCTTGAACAGATGAGCTTGGCACTGGCAAGCGGTAAGCGGATTGAAGTGCGTGGCTTTGGCAGTTTCGTGTTGCATTACCGACCAGCACGTATGGGGCGCAACCCTAAAACAGGTGAGGTAGTGGCGCTTCCCGGCAAATGCGTGCCGCATTTCAAGCCCGGTAAAGAGCTGCGCGAACGGGTCAATAAATATCTAAGGCCTGAAAGTGCCGGTAGCCAGGAAACGGGTGTGATTCAAAACTCGGCGGAGCCTGCCGCGCGCGGATAAGGAATTGCGTCACGGATGTTTCCCAGTCCACACACGTAGACCAACAGGCGTTCAAAGCCGAGACCAAAGCCAGCGTGGGGTACCGTGCCATAGCGACGCAAGTCACGGTACCAGGTATAGCTTTCGCCATCGATATGGAACTGGTTCATGCGGCGATCCAGGTAATCGAGACGCTCTTCACGCTGGGCTCCGCCGATGATTTCGCCGATGCCTGGCGCGAGTACGTCCATGGCAGCGACCGTTTTTTCGTCATTATTGAGACGCATATAGAAAGCTTTGATGGCCTCGGGGTAGTTCATGACTACCACGGGACGACCGATGTGTTTCTCGGTAATATAGCGCTCGTGCTCAGTTTGCAGGTCGGCGCCCCAACTTGCATGGTAGTCAAAATGTTGTCTGGCGCTTTGCAGAATCTTGATCGCTTCGCTGTAGTCGATGCGTTCAAACGATTGCGCGATGACATGTTCCAGACGGTTGATCGCGTCTGGTTCGATATGCTCCACGAAAAAAGCCATATCGTCGCCGCGCTCCTCTAGTACGGTCTTGAACACGTGCTTAAGTAAAGCTTCGGCACAATCGGCATCAGCAGCCAGATCGGCGAAGGCAATCTCCGGTTCACACATCCAGAATTCGGCCAGATGGCGAGCGGTATTAGAATTTTCGGCGCGGAAAGTGGGGCCAAAGGTGTAGACCTTGCTCATGGCTAGGCAGTAGGCTTCTACGTTGAGCTGACCGGACACGGTGAGGAAGGTTTCGCGGCCAAAAAAATCTTTACGGAAGTCAATCTGGCCTTCCTTGGTGAGGGGTAAGTTGCTGAGATCCAGGGTGGACAGGCGAAACAGATCGCCTGCTCCTTCGGCATCGGAGGTGGTAATGACCGGGGTATTGACCCAGAAAAAACCCTGCTTGTCGAGGTAACGGTGGATTGCCATCATGAGGGTGTGACGTACCCGGGTGATGGCCGCGAACAGTCGGGTGCGCGGGCGCAAATGGGCAACCTCGCGCAGGAACTCTACGGAATGTTGTTTTGGCTGGATGGGGTAAGTTTCAGGGTCATCAACGAAACCGGTAACTTCGATACACTCAACCTGAATCTCGAAACGCTGATGAATCTCGAAACGCTGACTTTTACCCCGCGAGGGGACCAGCATGCCGTTTACGATCACGCTGGCTCCAGCGGTGAGGCGCTTCACTTCACTGTCGTAATTGGCTAGTGTGGCCGGTACTACCGCCTGGATCGTGTCGAGAC
>JAAXIA010000113.1 GCA_012270595.1 Rhodanobacteraceae bacterium
TGGGTTTTTCCACGTAGACCGGCTTTCCCGCCGCAATCGCCAACAGGGCATAGTGTTTATGTGAGGAAGGCGGAGTGGCAACGTAAATGGCATTGACTTCTGGGTCGGCAATCAGCTTCTTTGCATTGTCATACCAGCGCGGAACGCGGTGACGCTGAGCATAATCGCACGCTTTTTCACCATCACGCCGCGTGACCGCCACCAGCGTGGATCCTTCTATTTTGCTAAAAGCCGGACCACTTTTAATTTCAGTGACTTGACCACAACCGATGATGCCCCAACGAATCGTCGTCTCGCTCATGTTGTCTTGAACTCTTTCTTGATAAATGCCTGATGACTGGCGTGATAGGCGTCTACCTCCGGGTGGCGCGCACGTTCATCCAGGTGGGCACGCAGCGCTTCGCGCACAGCTGGTTCCAGCGAGGCCAGGTAGCCTGGTGTGTATTCGGTGTGATCGAGCACGCCGAAGTGCAGCGTTGGCGGATAGCACGCCGAATGAAACCCTAAATGAACAGTAATGCGTTTGTGCTCAAGCACGCCGCCCCAACCACGGTGCACCGCATAGTTGTTGTAGAAAACCGCCTCCCCCGCCTGAAGCAGGATTTGCCTGCCCCCAGCAAGCTTTTGGGCATCGACAGTAGTCATCTTTTCGGTATCGCCAAATACGGTGCGTTCTTCCCGATTAAGTTGACGATGCTGGCTACCAGGCACAATCCATAAGCAGCCGTCTATGGTGAGCGGAATATTCACCTGCACGTAGTTATAGTGGTAGTCCTTGCTAAACCAGTGCTGATCAATCTCTTCATCGGGTACCTGTAGCACATCGCGATGCCAGCCTTGCCGGTAATCGACACCAGCTTGAGCATAAAACAGCGAGGCTCCGTCTACAATAACAGACTCACCCAGTAGATCCTGGCACACATGCATAAGACCCTGCTGACAGATGATATTCTGAAGACCACGGATGGCTTTGCCCGGTTGCAGGAACTGGATATTGCTCATGCGCTGCGCGGCAAAATCATCGTGGTGCGACTTTTCAATAGCTGCCAGATATCTGCAGATGTCTGCTTCATCGAGAAGCTTGCGGACCAGATAACCCTGCTTGCGAAAAGAAGAGCGTTCCTGTGCACTGAGAACAATCGAAGATGTAGCCAGGCTGTTCACTTGCATATCCCGGTCATTGACGAACATTCATGCTTCGGGACGCATCCGCAAGCGCAAATCACTGCCTAGCATGCGCAGGTCCATGGTGTGTAATTTCCAGCATGATGTCAGTTCTGTCAAGGCTGGCAAGCACAGCAATGGCCGTGCGCGATCACCTAGCAACAAAGGTGCCACATAGAGCAGAAGCTCATCGACCAGACCTTCCGCAAACAGCGCACCGCACAGGGAAGGACCGGCCTCCACCTGCAATTCATTGACATCACGCGCGGCCAGCAATTTCAGCACAGCCTGCAAATCCAGCGTGCCACGCTGTTCGCTTACCGTGGCACACTCAACGCGTGCATAGCGATTATCCGGACAACAGGCACCGCCGGCATGCAGCACGAGGGTCGGGATGCTGCCATCGAGCACATGATAACCCGCCGGAATACGCAATTGCCGATCGAGCACCACACGCATGGGCACGACTGTCTGTACATCGTCATGGATACCGGTCAGACGCACGCTAAGGCGTGGATTGTCCTTGACCACGGTACCAGTCCCGGCAAGAATGGCGCTGCTACGTGCTCGCCAACGCTGCACATCGCTTCGCGCTGCCTCACCGGTAATCCATGTTGACTTGCCATTGGACAGCGCGGTACGACCATCCATGCTCATCGCCAGTTTGACCCGCACAAAGGGACGACCACGTTCAATACGACTGAAAAAACCGGCATTCAGGGCGCGCGCCTGTTCACGCAGCAAACCGGTTTCCACGCGGATACCGGCTTCAGACAATAGCTTTGCACCCTGCCCTGCGACCGCCGGAAACGGATCTTCAACCGCTATCACCACGCGCGCCACATCTGCGGCAATCAGTGCCTGTGCGCACGGTGGCGTACGACCATGATGTGCACACGGTTCCAGTGTGACATAAACCGTGGCACCACGGGCGCTTGGGCCAGCCTCACGCAATGCATGGACTTCAGCATGGGCCTGGCCGACGCGTTGATGCCAACCGCTACCGACCACCTTTTCGGCGTGTGCAATCAGGCAGCCCACACGCGGATTGGGGGCGGTGGAGTACAAGCCACGTGCCGCCAAGCGCAATGCCGTGGCCATATGCTGGTGGTCGATTGCAGAAAACATACTCATGAATCAAGCTACCTGGCGGAGGGATTTTTTTGCATTGCGGTATCAGGCTTGATAGAAGTGATCATGGCTATGTTCCCGCTTTGGACAAGTCGCGTTCCAGATTCTCGACTTCTTCGCGGAAATTCCTTGGGTCTTCAAATTTGCGGTAAACCGAGGCAAAACGCACATAGGCTGCCTGATCCAGCTTTTTAAGCTCCTCCATGACCAGCCCCCACCTGGCATGAACACACCTTACGATCACCACTACGACATAGCTTCTTGATAATGGCACGCACGGCCATATCCACTGCATCACTGCGCACGAGTCTTTTTTGTAGTGCGCGTTCAAAGCCGCTACACAACTTGTCTTCGTTAAAGTTCTCGCGTCGGGCATCACTCTTGACGATGGCAGGCAGCTTGAGGGCCGCGGTTTCGAATGTGTTGAAACGCCCGTTACAGGGCGAACACTGACGCCGGCGACGCACGGTCATGCCGTCTTCGGTCAGTCGCGAATCGATGACGCGGCTGTCCTCATGCTGACAGAAGGGGCAATACATGCACATCAGGCCCTGGGTGGAAAATATGTGTATGCGCTTTTCAGTCTCAGCCGTACACCGGGAAGCGCGCGCACTGTGCCTTAACTTTAGCAGACACGGCGGCGACGACCGACGCATCGGTGGGTGTATCAAGCAGGTTACAGAGCCATCCGGCCAGCTCGGCACAATCGCTTTCCTGGTAGCCGCGCGTGGTGATAGCAGGTGTTCCGATGCGCAGGCCAGAGGTAATAAAAGGCTTTTGCGGATCGTTAGGTACGCTATTTTTGTTTACCGTGATATGCGCCTTGCCCAGTATGCTTTCCGCTTCTTTACCAGTCACGCCTTTGCCAATCAAGTCGATGAGCATCAGATGGTTCTCGGTGCCACCGGAAACAATGCGGTAATCGCGTTCCATGAGCACGGTAGCCATGGCCTTCGCATTTTTCACCACCTGGTGCTGGTAATGCTTGAATGACGGCTCCAAGGCTTCTTTGAAAGCCACCGCCTTGGCGGCGATCACGTGCATCAACGGGCCACCCTGGATACCAGGAAAAACCATGGATTGCAGCCTTTTCTCGATATCCTGGCCTGCCTTCCTGGCCAGGATAACACCGCCACGTGGACCGCGCAGGGTCTTGTGCGTGGTAGAGGTCACCACATGCGCGTGGGGAAGCGGGCTGGGATAAACACCTGCCGCAACCAGACCGGCCACATGTGCCATATCTACCAGAAGAAATGCCCCCACCTCATCAGCAATAGCACGGAAATGCGGCCAGTCCATTTTCTGAGAGTAGGCAGAAAAACCCGCTACGATCATTTTTGGTCGGTGCTCCATGGCAAGGCGGGCAACCTGCTCCATATTCACCCTGCCATGTTCATTAACGCCGTAGTGCAGTGCATTGAATACTTTACCGGAGAGATTGACCTCAGCACCATGGGTAAGATGACCGCCGTGCGCCAACGACATGCCCAGAATGCTGTCACCGGGTTTGAGTAGCGCAAAAAAGACGGCCTGATTGGCCTGGGAACCGGAATGCGGCTGTACATTGGCGTAATCGCAGTCAAATAGTTGTTTTGCGCGCTCGATAGCCAGTGTCTCAGCCACATCTACGTACTGGCAACCACCGTAGTAGCGTCGATGCGGATAACCCTCGGCATATTTGTTGGTCAGCTTAGATCCCTGTGCCTCCAGCACCCGCGGGCTGGCGTAATTCTCTGAAGCAATCAACTCAACATGATCTTCCTGACGACGGCTTTCATCGGCAATGGCCCTGGCCAGCTCGTCGTCGTAACCGGCGATCTGCATCGCATGATCGAACATACACGTATCTCGCGTGGATATAAGAACGAACACCTATTATAGCGGCGCTGTGTCCCTGCGCATGGAAAAGACATACCAGATCAAGGACAATACTTCGCTGATTGGTACTGCCAGGCCAATTACTTATCTCCATACATCTGTTGTCCAACACACGGAATCTTTCGCAGAGGCTGCCATGCAATACATCTACACCATGAACGGGGTCAGCAAGACAGTGCCCCCGAAGCGCCAGATTATCAAGGATATTTCGCTCAGTTTTTTCCCTGGCGCCAAAATTGGCCTGCTCGGCTTAAACGGGGCGGGCAAGTCGACGGTGCTTAATATCATGGCCGGCGTGGATACTGACTTCCAGGGTGAGGCCCGTCCGCAACCGGGCATCAAGATAGGCTACCTGCAACAGGAGCCGCAACTGGATCCGGAAAAGACCGTGCGCAGTGTCGTAGAAGAAGGTGTCGCCATTATTCTGGATGCACAAAAGCGGCTGGAAGAAGTCTATGCCGCCTACGCTGAAGAAAACGTGGATTTCGATGCACTGGCCAAAGAGCAGGAACAACTGGAAAACCTGCTCGCTGCCAACGATGCCCACGCTCTGGAGCGCCAGCTCGAAGTGGCTGCTGATGCCCTGCGCCTGCCACCGTGGGATGCCAAGGCAGGAACGCTTTCCGGTGGTGAGAAACGCCGAGTGGCTTTGTGCCGCGTGCTGCTCTCCAA
>JAAXIA010000021.1 GCA_012270595.1 Rhodanobacteraceae bacterium
AGATGGTATTGATATTAGCCTTATCATTGCCGGCTGCTGCGACAATCGTGGTGCCATGGGCCAGTGCTGTGGCGATCGCTTTTCTGATAGCGCTGTTGGGCGTGCATGCTTGACGGAATCGAATGCTCAAATTGATGACCTGGGCCGGATGTTTGTTGTCCGGTACACCATCTACATGGAGTCCGGCGGCCCAGATGATAGCATCGGCGGTATCTGATGCCGACCCCATGCCACCTTTGCCCAGCACACGCACAGGTAGTACGCGTGCTTCGGGTGCGACCCCGGCAAGGCCAATGCCGTTGTTGGTCAGTTCGGCGATAATCCCGGCAACATGGGTACCGTGCCAGGTGCTTACGTTGTGCTTTGTCCAGTCGCCTGGGTCCCATCCACCGGGGGCACGGCCATCGACTGGGCGACCAGACAGGTTGTGGTCGGTGACAAAATCATAGCTATCATCGGCCAGGGAGGTGTCGAGATCAGGGTGACGGGTGATGCCGGTATCGAGGTCGGCGACGATAATGCCTTTCCCGCGACTTTTGGCCCAGGCCTTTACGATGTCGATGCCACCTCGTAGACCGGTGAAGTTCCACTGGTACTTGTGGAACAGCGGGTCGTTGGGTTCAAGCCAGATCCACGGGTATGATCTGGACACGCGCTGCGTGTCTGCCGCATTCTTGAGTGCGACGGAAGACTGTAGACGGGCGGGTGCTGGTGTACCATTTATCAGGTATCCAGTGGCATCAGGTTCCACGTATACCACGGCAGGGTCGGTGGCTATCTGGCGCATGAGCGCGTTGGCCTGGGCTGCGTTTAGCGGGCGTGAACTACTCACCAGGTCGCCGCCGGTGGCCAGATGGTGACGATAGCTTAGCCGTAGTAGCGGAGCGTTTGTGTTTTGCCGGGTCAGGTCAGTGCGGTGTAACGCCATGCGCAGGTGATGCATGGCAACCAGTGGCTTGGCTTGTTCGGCGCTGTTCTGACGGAAGCTGACAATAAACCGCCTGTAGTGAGCGTTGGGCTGGATGCTACCTAGCTTGTTCTGGATGGCATCTGGCGTATGAGCTGCCAGTGTGGGTGCAGCTGCCTGGGCGAGAGTGAGTACAGCAAGCAGGCAGCGTTGACAATAGTGCAGTTTCATTAAAACATTCCAAATTTAAGAAGAAAACAAAACATACAGGGTGGCGCTTCATCTGCGGCCCCAGTGAAGGTGAATAGTCAAGCTTTGTTCGGGAGGTTACATGAAGGCCTGGAACGGCTGGCTTGGCAGGCTGGTGGCTCGGAAGCGGAGCGGTAGAGTGGTAGTGATGAAAAATCAATGGTGATGCAAAAAAACCTCTAGGGATTGAGTCGTTGACCCGAAAAGACGTATGTATGGCTAATGGCGCACATGGAACGGAATGAGATTGCCTAATATGGAAGACGCGTGTGGCCACTTGGGATCAGTCAGGTATGGATGGTGTGGGTCATTGAGCAGCAGTGTCTGGCGTACCTGGCTGGCAAGCTTCTTTTGGCCGAGCATCAAATAGCTACGGCAAAGGATAGCCAGTGCATCATTGATCTGTGGTGATCTCTTGTAGTGCTCAATCACGTACTTTGCGCGGTTGGCTGAGGCAATATAGGCTCTTTGGCGCAAGTAAAACCGGGCCACATTGATTTCGAACTGGGCAAGTTCACTACGCAGGTAGATCATGCGCTGATGAGCATCGGCAGCATAGGCGCTATGGGGAAAGCGGCGGCTTAGCTTGCTAAAGTCATCGAAGGATTTCAGGTTGTAAGCTTGGTCGTGCCGTGCCTGCGCATCGCTACTGTCAAACCAGCGCTCAAGTACGCCGTTGGTGCGGTTGAAATTGATAAGACCACGCAAGTAGTAGGCATAATCCACATGCTTGTGTGCGGGAAAGGTTTTAATAAAATGGTTGATGGTCGAATAGGCATCATCGGGTTCATGGTTCCTGTACTGGGCGTAGGCCAGATCAAGTCGGGCCTGTTCGCTGTAGCGACCAGAAGGAAAACGGGTAATCAGGCGCTGGTAGGCTTTTTCAGCTGCGAGATAATCACCGTGCTTCAAGGCATCGTGTGCTTTGGCGTAGAGCTTTGGTAACGCCATGGTGTCGAGCATGGTGCCGGATGTCGAGCACGCTGTTATGCCGATCACCAGCAGGCATCCGATGATCACTTTTACCATGAGCGCCACTGGAGCACACTTCAGGGAGAGTGACAGCTTGTTCGTACGTATAGCCAATAGAGTCAGGAAAACAGAACAGATTAAAGTGGCCCATTGTAACCGAAATGACTTCCATGTGGAGATCTGGATATGAGTACCGTGCGCTACCAGGTGATTATCCCGTTTCCGGCTGCTGGCCGACGTTTCGATCAAGTATTGGCGGAATTATTTCCAGACTATTCACGTTCACGACTGTCAGCCTGGATCAAGACTGGGGCAGTGACTCTAAATGGTGCTCTGGTGCTTCCTCGTCAGCAGGTGTATGGCGGTGAGCGTGTTTGTCTCGATGCGCAGCTTCACACCGAAGTGCGCAGTCAGCCAGAAGCCATGGTCCTTGATGTGGTGTACGAAGACGACGAGCTTCTGGTGTTAAACAAGCCAGTGGGGTTGGTTGTCCACCCTGGCGCGGGTCACTGTGCTGGAACCTTGCTCAATGCCCTTTTGTATCGTGATTCGGCGCTGGCGCAATTGCCGCGTGCTGGTATCGTGCATCGACTGGATAAAGGCACTTCGGGTTTGATGGTTGTGGCCCGGACCTTGTCGGCGATGACGGCACTGGTTGGAAAACTGTCACGCCACGAGGTACAGCGGCATTACATCGCAGTTGTGGAGGGTAGACTGGTTGCGGGTGGCACGGTAGATGCACCTGTCGCGCGGCACCCGCACCAACGTGTGCGTCAGGCTGTGCGTGAGCAGGGGCGCGGCAAGCGAGCGGTTACCCATTACCGTGTGCATGAGCGCTTTCGGGCGCACACGCTGGTCGAGTGTCGTCTGGAAACCGGTCGGACCCATCAGATTCGGGTACATATGGCGTATATCCATCACCCTTTGACGGGTGATCTGCTCTATGCTGGCGCGCCGCGTCCGCCCAGGCGTGCCACCCCGGCATTGGTGGCGACATTGCAAGGATTTCGCCACCAAGCTTTGCACGCGCAATATCTGCGGTTTACTCACCCAAAAAGCGGGGACATGGTGTCGTTTGATGCACCACCCCCTGACGATTTTGTAGAGTTAACAAGCGCTTTGCGTGATGATATGGCCATGTATACCAGCGAACAAAACTTAAAATCGCCGTGCCCATAAGTCGTGATGCCTGGCTGTTCCCCGCCTGGATGCGGCCACCAGCGGTGCATGCGGTGGTGACGCGGCGTGATGGGCCGGGCGTGTCGCGGCCGCCGTTTGGCCGTTTTAACCTGGGGCTTCATGGCGGTGAGCGTGCTGACCGCGTAAATCGGAACCGTCGTCTGGTGCAGCAGGCGCTGGATCTGCCCAGTGCGGTGTGCTGGTTACACCAGGTCCATGGTTGTGTTGTGGCTGAACCGGAGACCTTGTCTATCGATACATTGCCACAGGCGGATGCGGCTGTGTCG
>JAAXIA010000013.1 GCA_012270595.1 Rhodanobacteraceae bacterium
ATCTAAAAGAGTGCGAGTGGCGCTTCGATGGAGGAGACCACAAGCAGCTACTTAAGCAGCTAACATACTGGTATAAAACGACAAAACGCTAACCCTTAGCTACTTCAGCCCCCTTTTTTTATTTACGATTTGAGTCCCTTGAAAAATGGCGCGTTTGGCGTTCAGTTTGGCACCTCCAATCAGTTGGGGTTGGACCCCCATGGTGGTGAGGGTATCGGCGAGGCTGCGTTCGGGTTCCCGGCCGGCGCAGATGATGAGGTTGTGAACTGGTAGCTATTGCGTTTGTCCATTGACGCCCATGCGCAGCCCTTGTCGCCGAAGGGCTGGTAGTTCACGTTTCCCAGCATGATGACACCCTTGCGTTTGAGTGTGGTGCGATGCACCCAGACCGGTGGTCTTGGATCTCCTGCTTCCACCTAATGCTTGAGGTTGCGGCGTATGCGTTCCAGTGTCTGGAGCTGTGCCAATGCTCGGACCAGTTTGGCTTGTGCCTGGCTGACGTCGACATCGGCACAACGTTTGGCAAGGGCCTCTTCGGCTTCTTTTTTAGCTTTTTGTGCGGCAACTTCATCCAGATCTGATGCACGTGTAGCAGTGTCGGCCAGTATCGTAACTACCTGCGGCTGCACTTCAAGAATGCCCCCAGAAACGTAAAATTGCTGGCGTTGGCCATCACTTTGCACGACTTCCAGGTGGCCTGGTTTCATGCGGGTAACAAGTGGCGCGTGTTGTGGGGTGATGCCAAGCTCCCCCATTTCGCCGGTGGTGATTACCATCGTTGCGTCGCCGTGGAAAAGCTCGGCTTCGGCACTAACGATATCGACGCGAATGCTTGAGGTCATGCTATATCTCGCTTTTCTTCAGCACGGGAGCGAACAGAAACTGAGGCATCTGGAAAGCTGTATCAGCTCTTCTGGAATGTCTTAAGAGGCCTTAAGGGCTGCTTCTTCTTTCTGGATGACCTCGTCGATATTGCCAACCATATAGAAAGCCTGTTCTGGCAGGTGATCCAATTGGCCATCCACAATCATCCTGAAACCGCGAATGGTCTCCTTTAGCGACACGTACTTGCCTGGTGCACCAGTGAACACTTCAGCAACATGGAACGGCTGGCTGAAGAAACGTTCACACTTGCGGGCACGGGCGACGACTTGTTTGTCTTCTTCGGACAGTTCGTCCATGCCGAGGATAGCGATGATGTCTTTCAGTTCCTTGTAACGCTGAAGCATGCCCTGCACCTTGCGAGCGACCTCATAATGCTCCTGGCCAACAATCTGCGGATCGAGCTGGCGGCTGGTGGAATCCAGTGGGTCAACAGCTGGGTAGATACCTAGTGAAGCGATCTGGCGCGATAGCGTCACCGTTGAGTCCAGATGCGCAAAGGTAGTGGCTGGTGATGGGTCAGTCAAGTCGTCCGCTGGCACGTAGACGGCCTGGATCGAGGTGATCGAACCAGTCTTGGTAGAAGTGATACGCTCTTGCAATACGCCCATTTCCTCGGCCAGGGTTGGTTGGTAACCCACAGCTGAAGGCATGCGACCCAGTAGTGCAGAGACCTCGGTACCGGCCAAGGTGTAGCGGTAGATATTGTCGACGAAGAATAACACGTCTTTACCTTTGCCGCTTGTATCCTTTTGGTCACGAAAATACTCCGCCATGGTTAGTCCGGTCAGCGCGACGCGAAGGCGGTTACCCGGCGGCTCATTCATTTGGCCGTAGACCATCGCCACTTTCGATTCGGGTAGATTGTCGAGCTTGACGACCCCCGCTTCCTGCATTTCATGGTAGAAGTCGTTCCCTTCGCGGGTGCGTTCGCCCACGCCGGCAAAGACCGACAACCCCGAGTGCTTGGTAGCAATGTTGTTGATGAGTTCGAGCATGTTTACGGTTTTGCCGACACCTGCGCCGCCAAACAGTCCGACTTTGCCCCCTTTGGCGAATGGACATACCAGGTCGATCACTTTGATACCGGTTTCTAGCAGATCATTGGTGCTGGCCTGCTCGTCGTAGGTTGGTGCCTTGCGGTGGATATTCCAATGTTCCTGGGCATTGATTGGACCAACTTCGTCGATAGGCTGACCGAGCACATCCATGATGCGACCAAGTGTGGCATTGCCTACCGGCACCTTGATGCCTGCGCCGGTATTGCTCACCACCAGCCCGCGCTTGAGACCTTCGGTGGTTCCCAGAGCGATGGTGCGTACGACACCATCGCCCAGTATTTGCTGTACTTCCAGGGTCATTTCTGTGCTGTCGATTTTCAGGGCATCGTAGACCTGTGGCACCTGATCGCGCGCAAACTCGACGTCAATAACGGCACCGATGATCTGGACAACTTTACCTTGGTTCATGGGGTCTGCTCCAAATAAATCTTCATTTCTGCAATACAGCGCGCCACCGCGGCGTCGCTTTTCTTAAGCGTTGAAGGTTCGCGGCTTATACGGCAGCTGCGCCGCCCACGATTTCCGATATCTCCTGGGTGATGGCCGCCTGTCGAGCTTTGTTGTAGACCAGGGTTAGCGTGTCGATCACCTTGTTGGCATTGTCTGATGCGCTCTTCATGGCGACCATGCGTGCGGCATGCTCACTGGCCAGGTTTTCCAGCACACTTTGGTATACCACCGATTCGATATAACGACCCAGCACATGCTCCAACACTATTTCGGCGTTAGGTTCATAGAGGTAATCCCAGTGGTGCTTGTGCGCTAGTTCTATACCCTTGGCATGGGGCGCTCCGAGTTTTTCCTGTGTCTTCATTTCGGTGGCCACCAGCGGTAGCGGCAGTAATGCGTCGATAGTGGCTTTTTGCGTCATTGTGTTGACGAAGTCGTTATAAGCCAGAAATACCCGGTCTACGCCTTGTGACCGGTAGGTGTCGAGCATCAGTCGGGTGACACCAAGCACTTGTTCAAGCCGGGGTTTCTCGCCCAAATGGGTAATGCTGCCGATCAGATGCGTGTCTTTGATACGGCGGAAGAATTGCACGGCTTTCTGGCCAATAGCCGCCACATCGACGTGTACATTCTGGTTTTGCCACCTGGCGACCTGGCTCAGGATGTGACGGAACAAAGCGGCGTTTAAGCCGCCGCACAAGCCGCGGTCGGTGGCAACCACGATAAAACCAACTCTGGTTACGTTTTCGCGTGCTGCCAGAAAAGGATGCTTGAACTCACTGTTGGCCTGTGCGATGTGTGCGATTACCTTGCGCATGTGTCGCGCATAGGGACGCGAGGCTTTCATCATATCTTGCGCTTTGCGTATCTTTGAGGCTGATACCATTTCAAGCGCGCACGTCACCTTACGCATGTTCTGCGTGCTTTTAATCTTGGTTTTAATTTCGCGTCCGCTTGCCATTGTATCTGCTCGCTTTATCTGGCCTTGGTGTCTTTCCGCACATGCGCCTGTTTTTGGTGTGTCTGTCTAAGCAGGCATACTGAACCGGAATCACTGGGTGATCTACCAGCTTCCAGTCTTTTTGTACTCGTCTAGTGCTGTCGTGAGATTGGACTCGATGTCCTTGTCCCAGTTGCCAGTCACTACAATGGTTTCCATCAGTTTCTCATGGTTCTGGTGCATGAATGCGTGTAGACCGGCTTCAAATGACAGCACCTTGTCTACGGAGAGATCATCAAGGTAACCCTTCTCGGTGGCATATAGGGACAGTGCCAGTTCAGCGATGGACAGAGGCGTGTACTGCTTCTGTTTCATC
>JAAXIA010000208.1 GCA_012270595.1 Rhodanobacteraceae bacterium
AGCCGAGATAAAAAATTGGCTGGAAGAGCTTTCAAGGCCTAGCAAGCTCACCGTCCAGCTGGCGGCGATGAAACCCACTGTGCCCCAGACCCTGATCGGAGGAAAATCCGTTACTACATTGCGCCCGTTTTGTTTCAGGGCGTCGTAGCACACGGTAATGGAAAGGGAGATGCTGGGCATGTAGCAGCACATGTTGATGAGCATCAACCAGAACATGGCCTCCGGCGTGCCCACCGTCGGCATGATGGTCAGTGTGACGGTAGCCACAAGATGCAGCAGTCCATACAGGTGTTCTGCATTGATCCATTTGTCGGCAACAATGCCGGCCAGTGATGGCATGAACAGTGCGGCGATCCCCATGGTCGAAATCATGCCACCGAAGCTGGTGCCCGACCAATGCTGGGTATGGAACCACCACGACCCAATGGTGAGTAGCCAGGCTCCCCAGATGTAGTACTGGAGGAAATTAAGGATGATGAGACGCAGTTTTAGGCTCATGGATTTGAACTTTTCCGGGTGTGAGTGCAAGCTTCTGGGTGTGGCTTATGCCAATGGGCACAGGGTAGGGGAAGCGACCGGCGCCTAGCAAGTTGCTGTGCTCAAGCGCACAACAAATACCTTGGCTATCACTAGCTAAGGTGTGTGATGTGCCAGAAAATCAGCTCCAGGATGCGTTTGCAAGACAAATCTGCTGGCGTTTATCGTATTTGCAGTGATAAAGCCAGATAAAGGCTTCAGATATCAGTGGCAAGCCTTTTGGCTCTGGATGTGGCTGGCCGTTCTGCTGTCAGGTCCTAAAAGGCTTACAATCTCAAGTCATGCGCATTGGCCCTTACCTGATCGACCCGCCTTTAGTGCTCGCGCCTATGGCTGGGGTGACTGACAAACCTTTTCGCCTACTATGCAGGCGCTTGGGTGCCGGGCTTGCTGTCTCGGAAATGACCGCTGCTGATCCCAGACTGTGGCGTACACGTAAGTCACAGCAGCGGATGGACCATGAAGGTGAAGCCGAGCCGGTAAGCGTGCAGATCGCTGGTGCTGATCCTGGCATGCTGGCAGAGGCGGCACGCTATAATGCAGAGGGTGGCGCCCAGATAATCGACATCAACATGGGCTGTCCGGCAAAAAAAGTCTGTCATCAGTGGGCTGGATCAGCGCTACTCCAGAATGAATCGCTGGTTGGGCGTATTTGCAAGGCCGTGGTAGACGCAGTAGATCTGCCAGTGACCCTCAAGTTTCGCACTGGCTGGGATCGTCAACACAAGAATGCACTCCGCGTGGCGCGTATTGCCGAAGATGCCGGCATTGCTGCGTTGGCGCTGCATGGGCGGACCCGTGCGGACAGGTATCAAGGCGAGGCCGAGTACGAAACCATCGGCGCGCTCAAGGCGGTTACATCTATTCCGCTGATGGCCAACGGTGACATCACTACGCCCGAACGTGCGCGTCAGGTGCTGGGTATGACCGCTGCCGATGCGCTGATGATTGGCCGTGGCGCGCAGGGGCGGCCGTGGATCTTTCGTGAATTGGCACACTATCTTGCCACCGGTCGGAAATTGCCTGATCCCACCCCGACCGAGGTTGCCGCAATTTTGCTCGAGCACCTGGAACAGCTCTATGCCTTTTATGGTGAAGATGTCGGCATGCGGATTGCGCGCAAGCATCTAGCCTGGTACGCCCGAGACCGCGCCGAGAACGCTGGTTTTCGCCAGATAGTGAATCGGGCCGACACGGCACAGGAGCAGTGGCGGCTCACCCGTAACTATTTCGATGCGCTGGCCGCTGGTTTGTCGCGGGCGGCATGAACAGCCAGGTTTGTGCGCAGACTGGCTGCTACATGTAGCCATAAGAGAAGCTTTATCAGTTTGATTTTTACTTGTAAAAAATGCGGGTAAATGAAATATTTGGCGTACGATGGTATCATGTTCATTTATGTGCATCTTTGTTTCTTTGTTAAAGAAGGCTATATGGGTCAATGAGTCACTACCTTTTCACCTCTGAGTCAGTGTCCGAAGGACACCCGGACAAAGTTGCCGATCAAATCTCTGATGCTATCCTTGACGCGATTCTTTCCCAGGACGTGCATGCGCACGTAGCCTGCGAAACGATGGTGAAGACAGGGGTGGCGATTATTGCCGGTGAAATCAGCACCAGCTCCTGGGTAGATCTGGAAAACCTGACCCGTAGGGTCATCCTGGACATTGGTTATGACTCTTCCGATGTCGGGTTTGACGGTGCCACTTGTGGCATTCTCAACCTGATTGGTAAACAGTCACCCGACATCAACCGCGGTGTGGAGCGTAAGAAACCTGAACTACAGGGTGCCGGTGATCAGGGTTTGATGTTTGGTTATGCTTGCAACGAAACCAGCGAATACATGCCTGCCGCGATCCATTACGCGCATCGCCTGGTAGAGCAGCAAACCCGAGTGCGCAAGAAAAAGGATTCACCTTTGCCTTGGCTTCGTCCTGACGCGAAAAGCCAGATTACTTTACGTTATGAAGATGACAAAGCGGTAGCCATCGACGCCGTGGTGCTTTCTACACAGCACGATCCGGGGGTGAAGCAGAAAGATCTGATCGAAGCCGTGCACGAAGAAATTTTAAAGCCGGTGTTACCGGCCAAACTGTTACACAAAGATACACGCTTCCATATCAATCCAACCGGAAAATTCGTCATTGGTGGCCCAGTGGGTGACTGTGGTTTGACCGGACGTAAACTCATCGTCGACACTTACGGTGGCTGGGCACGTCATGGCGGCGGCGCGTTTTCTGGAAAGGATCCCTCCAAAGTCGACCGTTCAGCAGCCTATGCTGCGCGTTATGTGGCCAAGAACATTGTGGCCGCTGGTATTGCGGATCGTTGTGAAGTACAGGTTTCCTATGCCATCGGCGTAGCGCAGCCGACCTCGATATCGGTAACGACCTTCGGCACCGGTAAGATCGCAGATGAAAAGATTGAAAAACTGATTCGTGCGCACTTCGACCTGCGTCCCTATGGCATTATCACCATGCTCGATCTGATTCGTCCCATCTACCAGCGCACGGCGAGTGTCGGGCACTTTGGTCGCTCTCCAACGCAGGTTAGGGGCAAAAATGGTGAAACCTGGACCGTGTTCCCTTGGGAGAAAACCGATCGCGCTGAATTATTAAGTGCGGATGCCAAGCTGGGATAACCAGTCTGGAATAAGCCGGTCACTATGTTCTTTCATTTGAGTAAAACTCTATGTGGAGGAAAAAAGATGAGTGCTACGATCAAGTTCATTCTGGGGGTGGTGTTGCTGTGCTTGGCTGGTACCGGGCTTGCCGAAAAAAATACAGCGTCAGTAACGCTGCGTCATGTGCATGGTCAAAGCGCGTTGGTGATTGTTAAAACGCATGTCGATGTGTCTGGTAACCCTGCTCCTTACGGTGATATTACGTCCCTGGATGTATTTAGGAAAACAGATGCCGGTCCATATCTTTCATCCTGGAT
>JAAXIA010000047.1 GCA_012270595.1 Rhodanobacteraceae bacterium
GTATGGCGCTGAACCGGCGCAACCAGCGCGCGATTATGTTATTGCTGGATGAAATGACCCCGCTGGCCGCTGGGGATCTGACCATGAAAATGACGGTATCTGAAGAAATTACGGGCGCGATTGCCGATTCGGTGAATTATGCCATTGAGGAATTGGATACCCTGGTTACCGCAATCAATGAGACTTCTGAAAAGGTGTCGTCCTGCGCCGGTGAAACGCAGGGGAGGGCAAGCCAATTGGCTCAAGCAGCGCAGAAGCAGGAGCAGCAGATCTCTACCGCAAGCACCGCAATTAACCAGGTCGCCAGCCTGATGGATAACATGTCGAAAGCTGCCGCCGAATCGGTGGAAGTCGCTGAACACTCGGAGGAGACCGCCGCACATGGTGCCGTCGTGGTGCGTGACACTATTTCAGGAATGAATCTGATACGCGACCAGATTCAGGAAACTTCCAAGCGTATCAAGCGACTGGGTGAGTCCTCGCAGGAGATCGGCTTAATTGTGGACTTGATTAACGATATTTCTGAGCGAACCAATGTTATTGCTTTGAACGCGGCCATTCACGCGGTCTCGGCGGGTGAGGTGGGGCAGGGTTTTGCGGTGGTGGCAGATGAAGTGCAACAGCTTGCCGAACGGTCAGTAAATGCCACCCGGCGTATTGAGTCCCTGGTACAGACGATACAGTCCGACGTCAACGAAGCGGTGCATTCCATGGAGCAGACCACTACGGAGGTTGTCACCGGTGCTGGCAAGGCCGAAGATGCCGGCATTGCACTTAGTGATATGGAACGCGTTTCACATGACCTGTCCACATTGATTCAGGGAATCTCTACAGAAGCGCGGCAGCAGGTGACTGTGGCGATGGATATCTCGCAGGCCATGGATGCCATTCAGGCGATTACCGCGCAAACCTCACAAGGAACAAACCAGACGGCTGAGTCGATTACTTACCTGGCACAATTGGCAACGGACCTTCGCCGTTCAGTAGCCCATTTCAAATTACCAGATTGATGCACATGAATCGCCAGGAGATTATCCAGACGCACCCGGCATGGAGCAGGTGGTGTGAGGAGTAAATGAGACTTAGGCATAACATGGCTATTACCGTTTTTCCATGGATTAAACCGGTGCTTGACGAGGCACTCAGCGCAGCCCGCAAGGCATTGGAGACGTGTGTTGATCACCCGGATGAGCGTAATCTCATGCACGTGTGTGTTGAAAACCTGCATCAGGTGCGTGGTGCCTTGTTGATGCTTGGGCTGCATGGTGAGGCACTGTTTGCTGGGGAGATGGAACAGCTCGCCAGTGCCTTGTTTAAAGACACTGTGGTGACTGAGCGCGGGGTTGCCGATACCACCTTGATGCGCGCCTTGCTGCAATTTCCTGATTATCTGGAAGCTCCGTTTAGTGGCCATCAACCCGTGCCGGAAGTATTGCTGCCGCTGCTTAATGAGCTGCGTGCCTGTCGTGGGCTGGCCGCACCTGGCCAATCAGCACTGTTCGTTCCGGATCTGGATGCTCCCTTGCCGATACCGCTCTCCAGAGAGGAGAAGAGTGATCCTTTGCCGCAGAGCGAAGAACCCGGCGTGCTGCACCAGCGCTTCCAGCAACACTTGCTGGCCTGGTTTCATGGCCAGACGCAGGCACTTGGCATCATGCGTTGTATTCTGGATCGACTGGTTGCCCACTGCGTGACGTTGCCTGCTCGCCGTCTTTGGTGGATCGCTTCGGGTGTGCTCGAAGGGGTGGAGCATGGCGTGCTTAAAAACCATGAAACTGAAATCCGCCGTTTGATTGGCAGGGTTGATCGTTGCATGCTGAAGTTGATCGAAAACGGTGAGGAGGCGCTGGATGCCAGTGACAGTGCCGATCTGGCGTGTAGTCTGCTCTATGTCGTTTCCCGGAACGGGAAGCGCAGCCCGCGTATGGAGGCTCTGGCAGAGACCTACAATCTGGATGTGTTGCTGCCCGACGCCAGTGAACTGGAACGGGCACGTAAGCTGCTGGGTGGTTATAACCGCGGCTTGTTTGATACGGTCGCCAAAGCACTCGAGGAAGACCTTCTGCGGATAAAGGATACGGTGGACTTGTTTCCGCGCCGTAAAGATCCCGATCCGGCGCAATTAGCTGAACAAGCGATGCTACTGCGGCGAGTGGGCGATACGTTAGGGATGCTGACCCTGGACGTGCCACGTGCTGTGGTGAGCAAACAGCAGCAGATACTGAACGATATGGCTCATGGTATACGCGCTGCCAATAGTGAGGTGTTGCTTAATGTCACCAGCGCGCTGTTATATGTCGAAACTTTGCTAAAAGCTCACACCGGGAAGCACGAAGCCAACGATACACAAGACGATAAGGCAGCCACCACATCGCTGCCGGATCCCGGGCACGATCTGGAAGTTGTTCGGGTTTTATTGAGCAGGGAGGCCTTGAGCAACCTGGGCAAGGTGGAAACAGCCATTACAGCTTTTGTCGAGTCGGGGGGGAAGCATGCCCAGCTTGCCGCCATACCGGCATGGATGGATGAAGTGGCCGGGGCCATGCGTATGGTTTCTTTTCCGCAGCTGGCCCTGGTTGCCGACAGGATCGGCCGTTTCGTCGGTCAGGTACGATCTGGCGGCAGGCCTGTGCCCGGCCCTCTGCAATTGGAGCAACTGGCCGATGCATTGATAGCGTTGGCATATGGCCTTGAATCTTTGGCCGGGTACCGTGATGACTTCGAAGCGACGCTCAACCTGTCTGATCGTAGTCTTGCCGCTCTGGAGGCTATTCATGCGCCGATGCAGTCAAGCTCGTTAGCGGTGCTGGAGCCCACTGCTGAGATTGAGCTTTCTGGCCCAGTTCCAGGCACCTTCGAAAATACCGGGCCGGCAAAGGGCTGTGACGACAAACCTGTTTCGCCGATCGGTCGTGATGGCGGTGAAGAGCAACCTGATACAACGGACTTGCGGGCGCAGGCCGTAGCTACGGATGACACCCTATGGGAAACCTTTCTGGAGGAGTTCAGGGAAGAAATCGGGAAACTTGAGTCTTTCCAGAAAGCATGGCAGGACGATCCGGCAGAGCCAAGCAGGTTAATGCCCATCAAACGTTCCTTCCACACCCTCAAAGGTTCTGGAGAGCTGGTGGGTGCACAGGCGCTTAGTGCATTTTTCCGCGAATTGGAGCACATGCTCCAGTGTGTGCTCGATGGTCGCATTCAGGCACATGATCAGGTGCAAAGTCTGCTTGCGTGTGCTATTGCCAGCTTATTGCCCATGTTGACCGTACTCGAAAGTCCAGGTGCAGCAGATGCACGGCGTGGCGTGGGCATGGAAGCGATCATGAAAGCGGCCAGACAGTTAGCCGCAGGCAAGACCATGCCCGATAGTGAAGATTGGCTGGCTGGGGTGCAGAAGGATAACGAGACCGTTTTTCCCGATACTGCGACACACGTGTCGGATCCTGTTAAGGCAAGTGAAACGCTTATTCATGCCGAATCGACCTCCGATAGTGCCAGAGGGACGCATCCTCTCAATAAACTGGCCGTCAATACCGCACTCTCAACATCGACCCCGACACCAGTTGAAACCGAGAAGGCAGTGAATTTCACGCAGGTCGACTCTGAGCTACGCGAGGTATTTAGCGAGGAGGCGTGCGATAT
>JAAXIA010000012.1 GCA_012270595.1 Rhodanobacteraceae bacterium
CCGCCGGTAGTCTGGCCACTTTGCGCGAGGCCTTGCTGGAACAAGGACGACTCGATACCCTGAAACTCCCTGGACTATCCAAAGAGCGCGCCAGCGTGATTGCTGGCGCTACGGTGATTTTTGAAACCGCCTTTACGGTACTTGGTATCAAACGCCTACACGCCTGTGATAGCTCCATGCGTGAGGGCTTGCTATGGGATATGCTCGGGCGGCTGGAAGGTTGCGATCCACGCAGCTTCAGCATTCATGCCCTGGCCCGCCGCTATGGGGTGGATCATGACCAGGCACAGCGGGTAGAAGCCACCGCACTCCTGCTATTCGAACAGGTGGCGACAGACTGGAAACTCCATGACGAGACACGTGAGTGGCTGTGCTGGTCCGCACGCATTCATGAAATTGGGCTGGCTATTGCCCACAGCCAGCATCATCGTCATAGCAGTTATATCCTGCGCCATGCCGATCTGGCCGGTTTTTCGTGGCAGGAGCAGGCTTTGCTAAGCACAGTGCTCTCAGCACATCGGCGCAAACCAGATAAAAGCCTGTTCGCCGCGCTACCAGAACGCTATCGGAAGAAGGCATACCATATCACTGCGCTGCTGCGTCTGGCCGTACTGCTGCGACGCTCACGTCGTCCCGAAGTGTTACCGCCGGTTGTATTAACTGCCGCTGGCCCATGCCTGCATCTGCAACTTCCCCGGCTCTGGCTATCACAGCACCCACTCACCGAAGCGGACCTGAAACAGGAAATCTCCCTGCTAGCCGAGCTAGATTTGACGCTTAAGGTGTCTGCAATTCCGCCGCAGAGCTGATGAAGGTTATGTGATCCGTGCCGATGAGACCGTGACTGTACATATAAAACAGAAAAAGCGACCCTTCCGGCAGCACAGGCGAGCAGTAGTCAAAGATGAATGGTTTCGTCCCGAAATGGGCTCTACGCAGAAAGTCGCCGCAAGGAGAGTCAAAATCTTTTCTGCGGCGCTTTTGGAGATGCCTTTGACTCCTCTATCTATCCCTTAAATCCAGCACACTCCAAGCGAAGTTGCACGCGGCATAACAGGTAAAATGGCATAAAGGCAGACGGGATTTTTTTTAAGATGCCTCGTCATCATACACATTTCAAAAGCTGCCTTTCTTATTCTTTATGTGCACAGTTACCATCTCACCCCTACCAACCCGATATTCTTTCAGGTAGTCAGTGGTGGGACAGTTACCTGGAGTGACCGAAAACCAATGGGGTAAATCGTCACCATAGGCGTTGTAGTTAAGCGCCAACGAACAATAGTCACTTCCTTCTTTAACAGCAAAATAAACATTTACCTTTACCTTGTCATAATGATGTACTTCAAAATTTTTGAAGTACATCTCACGATTATAAGACCCGTTCCACGTCAAGTAGTGATAACCGTCACAGGGTATTGTCTCACCTGTTTTGGGTTCAATAGTAACAAAATGGCTTTGTTTTTCCGATTTGCATGATACCCGCATGCTTTTCCCGCTCTGGTTTATCATGTGAACCTGAAAGGCATGAGCCACTTGCATATAAAAACCGGTAAGAGCAACACTACCGATAAAAACAGTTTTGCGGATTAATGGTTTTAAGTACATAGCATTTACCAATAAAAAACCAGGGGCTTAAGTAGCTACTTAAGCAGCTAACATACTGGTATAAAACGACAAAACGCTAAACATCCATTGATCAGGGATTCCTTAGCTACTTCAGCCCCAAAAACCAAAAGAAAAAATGCAGGAGACCTTGTGAAACAACCATTGGCTATTTCACGGCCTTTCATGCACACCATGAAGAAAGTGATCTTTCACTTCACCAAGTAACACAAGATATCATACCTTTTTTCTCTGTCACAGTGCAAGGAGATCATACCGTTCAATCCTTAACCTATAGCATCTTTATCCGTAGCGTCAGGGGATGCAATTTCGCTCATCGTCACGGCGTCCTCATCCTCGCTGTCAAGCTGCACAACGCTGACCAGGCGCTCATCGTGCGGCAGACGAATCAGGATAACACCCTGCGCGATACGTCCAACTTCCCTAATTTCCGCAGCACGCGTACGTACCATCGTGCCATGATCGGAAATCAGCATGATTTCATGCGCACAATCAAGCAAAACGGCACCCATCAACTCACCATTACGCTCCGAACAGGTGATGCTCGTAACGCCCTGGATGGCACGTCCCTTGCGTGGATATTTCGACAACGCAGTGCGCTTCCCATAGCCCCGCTCAGTCACAGTGAGCACGTAAGTTTCCTTCTCATCCATGACCGCATCCTTCTCTGAGTCCGTATCGCCATCGGCAACCGATGACTGCGCCATACGCGCCACCACCAGAAGCGACACTACCCGCGCACTTTCGGTAAGACGTATACCGCGCACCCCCGCGGCACTGCGCCCCATGGTACGCACCTGCGTTTCGGAAAAACGCACAGCCCTGCCATTAGAAGCAAACAGCATGATGTCATTGTGACCATCAGTCAATCCGACACTGACCAGGGCGTCGTTGTCGGTAAGACCAATGGCCTGCTTGCCCTTATACAACTGGAAAGCGAACTCGGCAAGCGGTGTTTTCTTTACCCTGCCATGCGCGGTAGAAAAAAACACAAAACGGTTTTCACTGTATGTGCGCACCGGCATCACTGTTTGTACTTTTTCATTTTCTCCTAACGGCAATAGATTGACGATGGGTTTGCCGCGCGCGCCCGAACCGGATTCCGGAATCTGATAGACCTTAAGCCAGTAAACACGCCCTGCACTGGTAAAGGTGAGCAAGGTATCATGGGTATTGACCACCCACAATTGTTCCACGACGTCTTCATTTTTCAGTGCCAGAACCGATCGCCCCTTACCACCCCGGCGCTGCGCACGGTAAGCATGGGCGGGTTGGCGCTTGATATAGCCCCCATGTGACAGGGCGATAACCACATCTTCCTCGGGGATGCAATCAAGCGTATTAAGATCTTCCTGGTTATGCTGAATTTCGGTACGGCGCGGATCGCCGTAATCGTTCCTGATAGCATCAAGCTCTTCCCGAATCACTTGAAGCAGCCGCTCGGGACTTTCCAAAATATCAATAAAACCGCGGATCAACACACAGACTTGACGATACTCTTCGGACAGTTTGTCTTGTTCCAGTGCAGTCAAGCGATGCAGACGCA
>JAAXIA010000197.1 GCA_012270595.1 Rhodanobacteraceae bacterium
CAACCCGCCCCTACAGGCCTTGCGCGCCAAGTTGGCGGTGGGCCTAGCCGTGCCAGACTTGTTCGAAGAGGCGGAGCCAGTTGCCGCCGAGGAGCTTGGCAACTTCGTCGGGCGTGTAGCCGCGGTCGAGCAGCGGGCGGACGAGGTTGGGCAGCTTGTCGGGCGTGTCGAGGTCGGCGGGGTAGTAGTTGACGGTGGCGTAGTCGATGGGAGGGGCGTCGGCGATGGCCTTGAGGGGGAAGCTGGTGCCCTGCTGGGCGCTGATGTACTTCCACCACGCCTCCGTCTGGTCCTGGGTGTAGTCGGTTCCTATGCCAACGTGGTCGATGCCGACCTGGTGCACGAGGTGCTCGATGGCGTCCACGTAGTCCTCGATGGTGGACTCGAAGCCGGTGCGCAGCATGCTGGTGATGCAGGTGGCGCCTATCACGCCGCCCTTTTCGGCCAGCAGCTTGATCGCGTCGAGTTCCTTGTTGCGGGGCATGTCGTGGTAGGACTTGGCGTTGGCGTGGGTAACGGCGACGGGCTGCTCGGATAGCTCGATGGTCTCCATGGTGGTGCGGACGCCGACGTGGGAGAGGTCCATGAGGATGCCCAGGCGGTTCATCTCGCGCACGGCGTCTACGCCGAAGTGGGTCAGGCCGTAGTCGTAACGCTCGTAGCAGCCGCTGCCCAGCAGGTTAGCCTCGTGGTAGGTGACCTGAATGATGCGGACGCCGAGCGCGTGGAAGAGGGCGAGGCGGTCGAGATCGTTCTCAATCGGCGAGGCGTTCTGGAAGCCCAAGATGACGCCCACCTTGCCGTCGCGCTTGGCTTGGTGGATGTCCTCGGCGCTCGTGACCTGCGACAAGACTTCCGGCAGGTCGCGGAAGCGCCTCATCCAGCGGGTGACGTGGTTGAGCGTCTCCAGAAAGTTGTCCCAGGTGGCTATGGTGGCGTTGATGGCTGTCACGCCGCCGGCGCTGAGGCTGTCGTAGACGGCGGGGCTGTCCCAGTTGCTGACGTTCAATCCGTCGATGACGATTGAGTTGAGGTAGAGGTCCTGGGCCGCCGAGTCGCCCTGCGTCGTCATCACATTCTGCCCCTGCGGCTGAGGCCCTCGCTGCTCAGGCGGTCGCCTATGCGGAACAGATCACCCAGAGGGTTGGCCTTGTCCTCGAGAGCGTCGGCTATCACTTCGCCTATGGAGCCGCCGAACTTGAAGCCGTGGCCGCTGCCGCCGCCGGCGACGATGGTCCTGTTCATGCCGGGCGCCCAGTCCACCACGAAGTGGCCGTCGGGGGTGTTGGTGTACAGGCAGGAGCGGCCACCCAGGAACTCGCCTTTCGCGAGCTCGGGGAAGCGACGAGCGACGAATTCGCGCACCTCTTCGAGGAAGGCATCGGTGTTGGCGCGCTCGACGTCGCTGTCCACCTCTTCGCCCACCATGTCGCTGGCGACCTTCACGGTGCCGTCGGCGAGCAGTGGGAAGCCGTACCAGCCCTGGGTCTTGGGATGGCAGGACCAGCCGGGGAACACCTCACCGCGGAACGGCGCCGGGTCCACGGGCCGGTAGAAGACCATCTGCTGGCGGCTTATGAGCATGGACTCGCCGACGGAGGGCAGCAGTCTGCCGACCCAAGGGCCGGCCGCGACGACCACTCTGTCGAACTCGGAGTTGCCGTGCTCAGTAGCCACCTCGACGCCGGAAGCGGTCTCCGCCAGGCCGACAACGTGCGTATGCTCGTTCAGGGTCACGCCATCAGCGGCGGCGAGCCGGGCCAGGTCGCTAACGGCCTGGCCGCTGGCGAGGTAGCCGGCCCAGGAGTCGAAGATGACGCGCTCGTCGGAGTCGTCGAACGCGAACTGGGGAAATCGCTCGGTGGCCTGCTCACGCGTGAGGGTGCGGAACTCCTTCCGGGTGGCTTCGAGGCGCTTGATGCTGGCCAGGGCATCGCCTCCGTCTGTCAGCTCGGACTCGGAGTAGATGGAGATCTGGCCGGTCTGGAAGTAGAAGGAGCCGCCGAGGCGCTGCTGCCATTCGGCCCACTTGCGCCCTGAGCGCTCAACGAGCTCGACGTAGGGGTGATTGGGCGCGTAGTTGACGCGGCGGATGGCCTTGGCTACGTCGGTGGAGCTGGCGTTTTCGTAGGGTATGTCGCCCCGCTCGAAGAGGGTGACGTCGTGGCCACGGTCTCGCAGTTCGATGGCGGTTCCCATGCCGAATATGCCCGCGCCTACAACACCTACACGCATGGCCTGACCTCCTAGAGAATGCGGAGTCGGCGGCGACCTCGCCGGACCGCGGCGCAGAGATGGAAGAAGAATGGTCGGGGTGGCGAGACTTGAACTCGCGACCTCTACGTCCCGAACGTAGCGCTCTACCAGGCTGAGCTACACCCCGCATAAGCCCTGCATTCTAAGCGCTTACGTGATGCTTTGGCAAGGTTTGGGGAGGGCGTCAGGCCACGATGCAGGTGAGGGCTGTGCTGGGGGAACATGTTGATTCTCTGTTATTATGAGGGGTCGTTGTTACCTTTCGTTTTTTTACCAGCGCTTTATAGAGGGTGTTATGCCGCTTACTCCGGCCCGTACCATGTCTGGTGTGCTTGAATTGCTGCCGCTCGATCAGATTGCGTTTCAGCACATGCTAGATACGATACGGCGTCACTATGAGCGCTTTGGCTTTTTACCGGTGGAGACTCCAGCCATCGAGTATTCTGATGTTTTGCTCACCAAAACGGGTGGCGAAACCGAGCGGCAGTTATATTTTGTGCAATCCACCGGCGCACTGGAGAGAGAGGATAGGCCGGAACTGGCATTGCGCTTTGATCTTACTGTGCCGTTGGCGCGTTATGTGGCTGAGCATGAGCGTGCGCTCAGCTTTCCCTTTCGCCGTTATCAGATACAACGGGTGTATCGTGGCGAACGTGCCCAGCGTGGTCGTTTTCGTGAGTTCTATCAGTGTGATATCGACGTGATCGGAAAGGATAGCCTGTCGATACGTCATGACGCTGAAATTCCTGCGCTAATCTACAGCGTGTTCCATGAACTCAATATTGGTGATTTCACCATTCAGCTCAATCATCGCAAGCTGATGTGTGGCTACTTTGAAAAGCTGGGGGTGATGGATGCCATCTGGCAAATGCGGGTACTACGGGAAGTAGACAAACTCGATAAGCAGGGGATGGATGCGGTACGCAAAACGCTTGTCGGTGAAGCTTTTGGTCTTTCCGCCGGGGTGGTGGAAAAGATTCTGGATTTTGTGCAGATACGTTCTGCTTCGTTCGAGGATGCCTGTGACAAATTGGATGCATTGGGCCCCGGCCCGCAGAGCCTGGAGCAGGGGCGGGCAGATCTAAAGCAAGTGCTGGGAATCATCAAGGATTTTGGGGTGCCGGAAACGCACGTTGCACTGAATCTTTCCATTGCGCGCGGCCTGGACTATTACACCGGCACGGTGTACGAAACTATGCTCAACGAGCATCCTCAAATTGGTTCGATTTGTTCCGGAGGCCGTTATGATAACCTGGCCGCACGGTATACCAGGTCGCATTTGCCGGGTGTGGGTATTTCGATTGGTCTTACGCGTTTGTATTGGCAATTGCGTGAGGTGGGGTTGGTCGATACCGCATGCAGCACGGTGGACGTATTGGTTACACAGATGGATGAGACACAACTGGCAACCTATATGGAACTGGCCAGTGAATTGCGTGGCGCTGGTATCAACACTGAAGTGGTAATGGAGGGTAGTAAGCTGGGTAAGCAGCTTAAATACGCTGATCGCGCGGGTATCCGTTTTGCTCTCATGCTGGGTGAGGACGAGATGGCCAGGGGCGTGGTGACAGTCAAAGATCTACGACGTAACGACCAGTTTGAAGTGTCACGCTGCGAGTTAATCAAGATGCTGCGGGTGGAATTAGAGCAAACTGCCGCGATGGGCTGAAGAGCAGCTTGAAAAAGCGGGCTTTCGGCTTTTTTATCTTTCGTTTCCTGGCCGGTTTGTGAACGATCCGGCCAGGGTTTTCTTTGAAGGGCGGCGTGTGAGCGGGCAGATAAAAATCAGGCCGTCGGATTGGTAAATCAGGCCAGGCCGGCTTGTTTCATCACTTCTGCGGCGAAATCCTCTTCCGCTTTTTCGATACCTTCCCCTACAACCAGGCGCTCTACGCTGAGTATTTTTGCGGCTTCTTTTTTCAGTGCATCACCAACGCTAACATTGGTGTCCAGCACATAAACTTGGCCAAGTAAAGTAATTTCGGAGACGATCTTCTTGATCTTTCCGGTAATGATTTTTTCGAGAATCTCGGCAGGCTTGGCCTTGTCCTTTTCGCTCATCTGACTGAGTGCAATCTCCTTTTCTTTCGCGATAAAATCAGCCGGCACGTCGTCGCTGCGCAAGTACTGCGGGTTCATGGCGGCGACATGCATGGCAATACCTTTGGCCAGTTCTTCCGAGCCACGTGTAAGCGCGACCAGTACACCGATGCGGCCGTTATGGATGTAGCTTCCGATGGTGCCACCTGCAGGTTCGACGTAGGCCAGGCGACGCACATCAATTTTTTCGCCAATGGTTGCTATCAAGGCTTTGGCGGCTTCTTCAACACTGCCTCCGTCCGGATAGGGCGCAGCTTTGAGCGTTTGAATATCGCTGATATCGGACCTTAGGGCAATATCGGCAATGGTGTTGCAGAATTTAAGGAAGCTGGCGTCTTTGGCAACGAAGTCGGTTTCGCAGTTGATCTCCACCAAGGTGGCCTTGCCGCCTTTTTGTGCGGAGACAATACGACCTTCAGCGGCGATACGGCTGGATTTTTTATCAGCCTTGGCCAAGCCAGACTTGCGTAGCCATTCCATGGCAGTGTCGAGATCACCCTTGTTTTCGACCAGGGCTTTCTTGCATTCCATCATACCGGCTCCGGAACGCTCGCGTAGTTCCTTGACCTGTTGTGCGGAAATAATATTCATCAGTCTATCCTTTTGCTTGCGCTTTAGGGCATGGCAGGGCACGTCCACAGAGCAAGCTTGTCGGCGTGCTGGGATGAGAAGTATGCTAATTACTTGCGTATGCGTCTGCCGTCACGGCCTGTGGCATCTTTTTTGCCGCGCGCGCGACGTGGTTCTGGTTTCCGTTCATTTTCTTCACTGATCGGCTTGCCTTCTTCGTCCAGTTCAACGAATTCGTTGATGTCGCCTTTGGCGGCGGCTGGCACGGATGCTTTGCCTTCCAGGATAGATTCTGCTGCGGTACGGACATAAAGCTGAATGGCGCGAATCGCGTCGTCGTTGCCCGGGATGGCGTAATCCACCAGCTCTGGGTTGTAGTTGGTATCGACCACCGCGATGACTGGAATACCCAGTTTCCTGGCCTCCTGCACGGCGATGTCTTCATGCCCGATGTCAATCACGAACAAAGCGTCAGGTAGGCGCTTCATGTCCTTGATGCCGCCCAATGAGTTTTGCAGCTTGTCGCGCTCCCGACGAAGGGTTAGTACCTCATGCTTAACCAGTTTTTTGAATGAACCGTCGGTCTCGGCGGCTTCAAGTTCTTTCAGGCGCGCGACCGAGTGTTTCACGGTACGGAAATTGGTCAGCATACCACCGAGCCAGCGTGAGGTGACAAACGGCATGCCGGCGCGGGCGGCTTCTTCGGCCAGCGGACCGCGCGCCGAGCGCTTGGTGCCGACGAACAAAACGGTGCCACGGCGGGCAGCCAGACTTGATAGAAAATTCATCGCGTCGCCGAACAGCGGCAGAGTCTTTTCCAGGTTGATGATATGGATTTTGCCGCGCGCGCCGAAGATGTAGGGGGCCATCTTCGGGTTCCAATAGCGGGTTTGATGACCGAAATGTACACCAGCTTCGAGTAGCTGGCGCATAGTGACTTGTGCCATGGTAGTGCTCCGGTTGTTTGCGGCCTATTCGCGCCGCAGGGGTTGGGACCTCCACGCATCCCCAGCCTCAACTACGGTGGTTTACCATCTGGATGCAACATGTGACGGAAACGACCGCAGCACCCCGAGGACGGTGCCGATGCGTGTGTGGCGTTAGTGCCACTAGCGCTAGTCAAAGTTACCAGTGCTAGCGGCTTGGGTTTGTGAGCTTCTAACAGTTACAATGCCAGTAGGCTGTTTTGCTGCTATCGACCGGCAGCATCTTCAAAGAGAATGCTTATCTGGCGCTTCCTGTCGGTTGGTTGCTGTGTGCAAATCTTGGCTATTATAGCCGCTATGTTGGTTATGCGGCAAGACGCTGGTGTCGGACTGTCCTCAGCAAGCACCAAAACTCGTCATTGTAAGGCGTGGTGATGATGATTATTCTTAAAAATTCCGACGATCTACAGGGCATGCGTGTGGCTGGCCAACTTGCGGCCGAAGTGCTTGCGATGCTTAAGGAGCATGTCAAGCCTGGTGTCAGCACTGCCGAACTGGACCGACTTGCCTATGCACATATCGTCCATAAGCAGAAGGCTATTCCTGCCAATGTGGGCTATCGCGGTTTCTCGAAGACACTATGCACTTCGGTCAATCACGTCATCTGCCATGGTATACCGTCAGAAAACAAGGTGCTCAAGGATGGCGATATTTTAAACATTGATGTGACCGTTATCAGGGATGGCTGGCACGGCGATACCAGCCGGATGTATATGGTCGGCAAACCGTCAGTACTGGCCAGGCGCCTGGTAAATAACTGCTACGATGCGATGATGGCAGGGATTGGCATGGTGCGCCCGGGTGCTACCTTGGGGGACGTTGGACATGCGATTCAAAAGCATGTTGAAACGGCTGGTTTTTCCGTGGTACGTGAGTATTGTGGTCACGGTATTGGCAAGGTTTATCACGATGAGCCGCAGGTCCTGCATTACGGCAAGGCTGGTAGTGGTCTGGAGCTGAAAGCGGGAATGACCTTTACTGTCGAACCCATGGTTAATGCTGGTAAACCGCATACCAGGCAGCTTCCTGATGGTTGGACGGTGGTAACCAGGGATCATTCGCTTTCTGCGCAGTGGGAGCATACTCTGGCGGTCACCGATGCGGGGTTTGAGATCCTCACGCCCTGGCCTGATGCTTGAAAGGCATCCTTTTCAAAATTCAGGACGGCAAAGGTAACCGATCAAGGCTTAAGCTTGCAGGCCTTGGCGTGTTGCAGGGCCACTTCTGGGCAAGGCATAAGCGTGTTGGCCGAAAGTGATTATGATGGGGCAGGGCTTTGCCCGTGACGTGCAAAGCATCCTTACAGCGGTGAGCCCATGCTTTTCAGGCAGATGCCGAAACTTCAGGATCTTCGTCTCGTCGGGCATGCCTTCGTTGGTCAAATCCAGGCCGGCAAAGCGGCGCATCGACTCAATCT
>JAAXIA010000211.1 GCA_012270595.1 Rhodanobacteraceae bacterium
CTCTTTGAGAGTATGGCGGCGGCCGGCCAGCATCCCCCGCTTCGTGGTGGGCCAGGTGGTGCCACAGCGTACGGGGCTGCGTTTGATTCTGGTATGCCTGCAGATGCTGCGTCTACGGTAACAGCAGCGGGGCAGGCCAATCCCTTCAATGCGCCATGGCCGCATCCTTGGGCGTCCCTTGATCGATATTTTCCCGGTTTTGAACCGGTCGCCGGGTTCGGCTTTACGTGCCAGCAACAACACCAGCAGCAAGAGATGTTTGCAGCCACGCTTGAATGTATCAAGCATCAGTTGCGTTACCAGGGTTTGCTCCAACGGGCGCAAGTCCATGGTTTGCAAGCCATGCAAGACAAGCTGGCCCAGCAGGAAGAGCCGGTCGAAACGATAAAGGAGCTGTATGACAGCTGGGTCAATGCGGTGGAGGATGCTTACGCGAAAGTGGCACTTTCTGACGAATTTCGTGAAACTTACGGTGCTTTGAGTAATGCGCAGATGTACTTGCGCCAGTTGCAACAACAACAGGTTGAACGCTGGTGTCGTGAGCAGGGAATGCCTACACGCAGTGAGGTTGCCGAACTAGGTAAGCGCGTGCAGGAACTGCGTCGCGAACGCAGCCAAAGCTGTTCTGGGGTGCCAGAAACCGACGAAAATCTGAGCGCACTGCGCAATGAACTTGCTGCTTTGAGTCAGCGCCTTGATGACGTGCTGGCGCATGGTAAATTCGCTCCCGTCAGTAGGACAAGGCCGCAGAGGCGATCTAGAGTGGCCACTGCATCGAAGTCCGTAACGGTGAAACCGATCAGTGCAGGGCGGACTTCCCGCAAGGCAAAGCCTTAGGAGACGCCATGTTCCGCAGTGTGGGCTTAAGTCCTTACAGGGACTGGCAGGATATGCTTCGCTTCCAGAGCAAACTGCTGGCGGGCATGAAACAGTTGCGCGGCATGCACGTACCCGAATACGCCAACACCCCCCGCGAACTGGTTTATCGTGAAGATAAACTGAGCCTGTGGCATATGCGCGGTGAGCGTCAAGCTGTTAGCAAGACACCACTACTTATCGTATATGCACTGGTTAATACCGTTTGGATGACCGATCTGCAAGCTGATCGGTCACTGGTACGTAACCTCCTGGCACAAGGTGAGGATGTTTACCTGATTGACTGGGGTTACCCCGATGGTGCCGATCGCTGGTTGACGCTGGATGATTATCTCAATACCTACCTTGACCACTGCGTAGAGGTTATCCGTGTTCGTCACGGGCGGCATGCCATTGACCTGCTCGGTATCTGTCAGGGTGGTACGTTCTCCTTGTGCTACACCGCCATGCACCCGGAAAAAGTGCGTCATTTGGTCACCATGGTGACACCGGTCGATTTTCATGCCCCGGACAACATGCTCTCGACATGGGTGCAGGATGTGGACGTCGATCTGCTCGTTGACACCCTGGGTAATGTTCCTGCTGAGCTGATGAACTGGATCTACCTTATGCTGAAACCGGCTCGGCTGCTTCAGCAGAAATACGTGCATATGGTGGATATGCTTGATAAGCCGATGGAACTCAAGAATTTCTTGCGCATGGAGCGCTGGATTTTCGATTCACCAGATCAGGCTGGCGAGGCATTTCGCCAGTTTCTTAAGGATTTTTATCAGGGTAATAAGCTGATCAAAGGGCAACTGAAACTGGCTGGACGTGGGGTGGACCTGGCGGCAGTCAAGCAACCTGTGCTCAATATCTATGCCGAGAAGGATCACCTGGTGCCGCCAGCTGCTTCGCGTGCACTGGCTCAGTATGTGGGAAGCAGCGATTATACCGAACAGAAATTCAATGGTGGGCATATCGGGATTTATGTTTCCACGCGTGCGCAGCGTGAAGTGGCACCATCCATCCATCGATGGCTGCGTGCACGCAGTTGATGTCCAGAGTGGTACACTTCTATGATAAACAAAGCAAAAGAGCATTTAAGCCGCTCATCAAATAACCGCATGGTTGCGGGTGTCTGCGGCGGTCTTGCCCGGTTTTTGGGTTGGGATCCCTCCTTGGTGCGGGTGTTATGGGTGGTGCTAACTCTCACTGCTGGTTTTGGCATCATGCTTTATTTGATTTTCTGGCTTATTGTGCCCTTGGAAGACGATGACGCTAATGGTCAATACCATGAATAACATGATGAATGCGGTGGGTTATGATCGCGTGCGTGCTGTGCAATGGCATGGCGACCGGCTGCGTCTGCTTGACCAGCGTTGTTTGCCACAGCAGGAGCGATGGATAGATTGCCATCAGGTCGAACAGGTCGCGCAGGCTATTTGCCAGCTGGCTGTGCGTGGTGCTCCGGCTATTGGCATTGCAGCGGCTTGGGGGGTGGTGCTGGCAGCACAGCGGGGGGCACCATTGGAGCTTTCCTTAAAGCAGTTGCGCGCCACCCGACCGACAGCAGTCAATCTGGTGTGGTCCTTGGAGCGCATGAAGGCACGGATGGCGATAGCTGACGATGTGGCGAGTCTGGAGCGCGAAGCGCAGGCCATCCAGGAGGAAGATCTGATGGCCAACCGGCACATGGGATACCTTGGCGCAGAGCTTATTGAAACCCATGCAGACGTACTAACCCACTGCAATACCGGCTCTTTGGCGACGGCAGGTTTTGGTACTGCCTTGGGCGTCATTCGCGCGGGTGTGGCGGCAGGGCGCATCGAACGCGTGTATGTCACTGAAACCCGGCCATGGCAGCAAGGGGCGCGGCTGACTATGTACGAACTCATCTGTGACGGTATGGCACCGACCCTTGTTGCTGATTCTGCAGCAGCGTATTTAATGCAGTCAGGTAAGGTGCAATGGGTGATTGTCGGAGCTGACCGCATCGCGGGCAACGGTGATACTGCCAACAAGATTGGCACCTACGCCTTGGCTATCGCCGCGCGGTATCACGGGGTGAAATTCATGGTGGTGGCACCCTCGTCCACCGTGGACATGGACACTGCCAGTGGTGACGATATTGAGGTCGAGTGTCGCAATCCAGATGAGTTGCTGTCAGTGGCTGGGCAGCGCATGGTAGTACGCAGTGCACAGGCGTGGAACCCGGTGTTTGATGTGACTCCGGCATCCCTGATCCATGCCATCGTCACCGAACGTGGTGTGATAGAGCATCCATCGCTCCCTGCCATGCGGACGATGTTTGCCTGCACCTGAAGGAATGCGCATAAAAACGCTGTTCGCCATCATCAGGAAACGGCCGGGTGCAGTACTGTCCCGGCCCTGCTGAAAATGCATAATATATTGATTAAGCTATTGATTAAAAAGACTTAAATTCGACCAATTCGCTGGCGTATGTGCTAGAATAAGCAGATTAGATCCTAGCTTTGGTCTTTCAGCATATGCTTATCGGTATCGGGCTGCTCTTTTTACATCCAGGAAAGCCAGTTTATGGTAGAGATTGCTAACGAAGTCATTCGCGTCAACATTGAAGACGAGATGCGCCAAAGTTACCTTGATTACGCCATGAGCGTTATCGTGAGTCGCGCTCTTCCAGATGTCAGGGATGGTCTCAAACCGGTGCATCGTCGTGTGTTGTTCGCGATGAATGAGCTGGGCAATGCCTGGAACAAACCCTACAAGAAATCAGCCCGCGTGGTCGGTGATGTTATTGGTAAATACCATCCACATGGCGATGCCTCGGTGTATGACGCGATCGTGCGGATGGCGCAACCGTTTTCCATGCGTTACCGCCTCGTGGATGGCCAAGGTAACTTTGGCTCTGTCGATGGTGACAATGCTGCGGCGATGCGTTACACCGAAGTACGCATGTCCAGGCTCACGCATGAACTGCTGGCGGATATCGACAAGGACACCGTTGATTTTGCTCTCAATTACGACGAAAGCGAAAACGAACCACGAGTACTCCCCGCGCGTGTGCCCAATTTACTGGCTAATGGTTCCACGGGCATTGCCGTGGGTATGGCGACCAATATCCCGCCACACAATCTGGGTGAGGTGATCACGGCCACAATTGCCCTAATCGATAACCCGCAGCTCTCTGTTCACGAGCTGATGGAGCATATCCCGGGGCCGGATTTCCCCACGCGAGGTATTATTAACGGCGCATCTGGCATTGTTCAGGCATATGGCAGCGGTCGTGGACACATTCTGCTGCGTGCCAGAACTGGCATCGAGAGTACTGCCAGCGGTCGCGAAATGATCGTTGTCCATGAACTTCCCTACCAGGTGAATAAGGCTGCGTTGATCGAGAAAATCGCAGAGCTGGTCAAGGAAAAGCGGATCGAAGGGATCAGCGCACTGCGCGATGAATCCGACAAGGACGGCATGCGCATCGTTATCGAGGTTCGTCGTGACACAGTGACTGATGTTCTGCTCAATAATCTTTTTAAGCATACTTCCCTGCAGACGACCTTTGGCATCAACATGGTGGCTCTGGTCGATGGTCAGCCGCGGCGGCTTGGTCTGAAACAGATTCTGGAAGCCTTTATCCGCCACCGGCGTGAGGTGGTCACCCGTCGCACCATCTTTGAGCTGCACAAGGCGCGCACGCGCGCACACACCCTGGAAGGTCTGGTCGTGGCTCTGGCCAATATCGATGCGATGATCGAACTGATAAAAACCTCCGCTTCACCAGCCCAGGCCCGTGAACGCATGCTGGCACGTCAGTGGCAAGCAGGTATGGCGGCGAGCCTGCTCAGGGTAACTGATATCCACGGGGCACGTCTGGAGGATATGGATCCGCGCGTTGGACTCAAGGACGGTATGTACCAGTTTTCTGCATTGCAGGCACAAGAAATCCTGGCCATGCGTCTGCATCGCTTGACTGCACTGGAACAAGACAAACTGTCCGAAGAGTATCGTCAAGTCTGTGTGTTGATCCGCGGTTTTATTGATATTTTGGAAAGTCCCGAGCGGCTGCTTCAAGTGATTCGGGAAGAGCTTGATGCTATCAGGAACGATTACGGCGATCCGCGCCGTACCGAAATTCAGCATAACCAGGAAGATCTTAATACGCTTGATTGC
>JAAXIA010000175.1 GCA_012270595.1 Rhodanobacteraceae bacterium
ATCAGGGGTAAGGATTGCATCTGCCCCATTGTCACCCAGTGTGTACCAAACAGGTAGCCCAGTTGAGAATCGGGCATGCGTACAAATTCCACCAAACAGCGCAGCACACCATACATCAAGGCAAACAGGCCGGAAACCAGGTAACGCGGTCGAGGCTTACATGAAACCCACCATAACACCACGAAGATCAAAACGCCCTCCAGAGCCAATTCATACAACTGTGACGGATGACGTGGCAAACCGCCATAACGCAACATGATCTGGGTCCAGACCGGATGCTGGGCGACATAGGCCAGATCTTCACTTCGTGCAGCGGGGAAAATCATCGCCCACGGTACATGACCTGGCTTGCCCCACAATTCGCCGTTAATGAAGTTACCCAGACGCCCCAGCCCCAGGCCGATGGGAGTCAAGGGCGCGACAAAATCCAGCGTGTCGAAGAAATGCAGCTTATGCCGATATGACCACCACAGCACCATCGCCATAACCCCGAGCATGCCGCCGTGGAAACTCATGCCACCATCCCAAACCTTGAACAAAACCAGCGGAGTAGTCCATATCCAGCGCAGCCCACCTGCGTAGTAGAACAGCATATACCAAATACGACCACCAATAATCACACCGAGCATGCCATAGAAAAACAGGTCACTGAGCGCATCGGCAGCTACCGGCAAACGTCCGCGCCGGTGGCGATATTGACCAAGCGTCATCGCGCAAAGAAAGGCGAACAAATACATCAGCCCGTACCAGTGCACCGATAAAGGGCCAAGGTGGAAAGCTACCGGATTAAAGTGAACAACATAGGGTGGTAACATGGGAAATCCAGACAGCACAAGGGAAACACCGTAAAGATTGTAACGACAAGCAAGCGCAGCAGTAACAAAAAAGTATTACACTGCTCCATTGAGATCGATTCAATCCTTAAGGCTGAGTGGTAACATTTTCCCTTATCTGGGAAACAGGGAAAAGCAAAGTCAGCCCTCCATCGTTACCGAGCATCTTCTTTTCCACCCAGCTCCCGTCACGACGCCTTGAAGATCACGAAAAAAAAACTGTGTGCCGGTCTACTTCCCGTTCTCATCATAGGCCTTGCTACCCAGACCAGGGCTGCGTCAGGGAATAGTCGGTGGACGGGTTCGGGAGAACTGGGCTTTTCCTCGACAACCGGTAATGCCCATACGCAGAACCTGGACGCCAAACTTGGCCTGAGTCAGGAAACGGCCCAGTGGAGAAACAGTTTTTTTCTGGTTGTGACACGCGCCACAAATCAGGAGAAAGTTATCAATCCCGATGGCAGCACCGATAAAAAATACAACACTACAGCCAACCGTTACGTCCTTGGCACATCCGAGGGGTACAAGCTTGATCCGCGCAGCTATGTGGTCAGTGCGCTCCGTTACGCACATGACGATTTTGGCTCTAACCGCTGGCAAGCGGTCTTTTCCGTCGGCTACGGCTATACTGCACTTAAAACACAGCGCAACGGGTTATCATTTGAAGTTGGTCCCGGTTTCAAGCAGTACAAACCCGCCGACACCAAGGTCAAGGTAGACGGCCAGAGTGTGCTTTACAAACAAAGACGCCAGGCCGAGGCCGTGATACGCGGCTTGCTCCACTACAGCCACCGGTTAAATGCCAATACCACACTCGAAAACACTTTTCTGACGGAAGCAGGCTCCAAAGACAAGTATTTTCAAAATGATGCCAGTCTCGCCGTCAGCGTGACCCGGAAGCTGCTACTGAAGGTAGGTTATGAGGTACGTCACCACAGTTTTGTGTTGCCTGGTGCCAAGAAAACCGACACCTTGACAACCACCAATCTCGCCTATAAATTCTAGATAAATCAGCAAGATGGGGGTACGCCCTTGGCTTTAAGAGACTGTTCACGATCTGTGCAAGAGCCTGGATAGATTCATCGCAAGATTTATACCCATAAGGCTATTATCGAATTTGAACTGCCTCCCAAAATAAAGCCGCGTTCTTTGCGTCACGTGATGCAAGATCGCTCCAGCGCTTGAGATACCAACAATAGGCTTTCAACAAGATGCCTGACCAGAAAACAATCAATAACCACACTGCACACAAATATGATATAAACATGGCTGTGAGCGCCATAAACCCCGTGGGAAAGTCGCTAAAACCAGCGTTCTCTCATCCGACTGTTTTCCAGTTTTTGGACGAAATGCGGAGCGCGCTTTTAGCGCTTTCTGAGCTTGGATTTAAGGTGGAAAAACAAAAAAGCTTAACCAGGAAGCAAGACACCCGCGCCTTGATCCAATAACCGCTGGGCCACCTTCCGTCCCAATGCCTCGGGGTCGTCACGTGACTGGCTGGCACTGGCCATAAACAACCGGCCACTGCTCGCATCGCCCACCATACCGTATAAATGCAACCGGTGTTCACCCACTTTGCACCAGGCGCCAATCGGCACGCTGCAGCTCCCCCCCAGTGCCTGGCTCATGGCCCGCTCGGCACTTACCGCGGTGCAAGTATTCACATCGTTAAGGACTGCCAAAAGCTTCAGCACATCATGACGTTCGGCAGCCGCTTCCAGCGCAATCGCCGCCTGCCCTGGCGCAGGCAACCAATGCGGCACAGTCAATTTGCAACCAATGCGATGCCCAAGATGCAGCCGTTCCAGTCCCGCGCAGGCGAGGATGATGGCATCAAGGTCACCACTATCCAGGCGTGCCAGACGGGTGTTCACATTGCCGCGCAGATCGTGCAGCTCAAGATCATTACGTAATGCACGCAATTGTGCCTGTCGTCGCAGCGAGGATGAGCCTACGCACGCACCAACTGGGAGTCCCGCAAGTTCGCCATAATGATTGCTGACCAGAGCGTCTGACACATCTGCTCGCGGCAAGATGGCTGGCAAAATGAAACCAGGCGTCAAATTTACTGGCACGTCTTTGAGCGAATGCACGGCAAGTTCGGCGCGATCCTCCAGCAGTGCGACTTCCAGTTCCTTAAGGAACAATCCCTTGCCACCGATGCTAGCAAGCGGTTGATCAAGTATGCGGTCGCCGCGCGTACTCATCGGGACCAGTTCTACACGCAGTTCCCGATAGACAGCACGTAACATTGATGCCACATGCTCGGCCTGCCACAGAGCAAGTGCACTCTGGCGGGTAGCAATACGCAAAGTGCCAGGTGACACGATACCTCCATGCTGGGCTGATAGCCTGTTCTCGATAAGGATAAAGCTAAACCTACCTTTCCTTCACGGAAAGTCTGATGTCATTAAGGTTTTCTTGAGCACTGTGTGCGCGCGACGCCAGGTTACGCCGAATATGAGGTGTGGTTGCTGCATCCAGGCTACCTGCGGCGACAAGCGTGGTAACACCTAGACTTGTGGTGTATGAATGGATAGTAACCGGGCATCAGGATGCATTGTTGCCAATGTATCGCGTGCGATCCGGCCAGCGCCGACACTTCCGGCTAGCTAGCAACCCCACTGCATTCACCTAAGCAGTGCGCTTAAGACGGGTGCGGGCCAACGTATCTCATCCATAATCAGTAAGCGCATCCTTGTCCTTCTTCTTCCAGGGCAAGTATGCCGCAAGTGGCGACCTTAAGCAGAAAAACGCTGTCCCAACCAGTGGCGCAGATCACTGATTTCCTGAGTGCAGAGCGTATGCGCCATCGGATAAGAGTGCCAGTCCACACGGTAATCCAGTGCGACAAGCTGGTCATGCGCGGCACGACCTTGTGCGAGCGTCACGACGGGATCGAAGGTGCCATGCCCCTGAAAAATCGGCGTTGTCATGTTGGCTGAACTGCGCTGGATTGCCAAATCATCGCCTAGAACCAAATAGGTCGATAGTGCCACAATGCCGGCAAGTCGGTGTGTATGCCGCAATCCAGCGGCTAGCGCAAGAGCCCCACCTTGGGAAAAACCAGCCAGCACGATGCTCCCGTCCGGGATACCGCGCGCATTCTCGCGCGCGATCAAGGCGCTGGTTGCTGCAATGGACCGATGTATACCTGCTTCGTCCTGACATGCGTAAAGATCAAAGTTTCTAATGTCATACCATGCGCGCATCGGCATGCCCGCGTTGAGGGTAAGCGCTTGTATTGGGGCATGGGGAAATATAAAACGCACAGCAGGCCATGACGATGCTACCAGCTCGGGAACAATCGCCTCAAAATCATGACCATCAGCACCCAAACCATGAAACCAGATGACGTTATAACTGGGACAAGGTCCGGTTTCGTGTTCAACGACGGCGGGAATTTCAGACATGGAGGCTAAATGAATTCAAGATAACGCCTTCAGTCTACTAAAGTTAAAGCCTATATGCTGCTGGCGACACCTTCCTGTTCCTGATCCAAGGTGGCAGGAGAAGCGTGGCATGGCGACGTAAAAAAATGGACACCCACCACTTGCAGTGGACGAGGCTTCCCTAAGCTACTACGATGAAGTCATGTATCGCCAAGGGACATGGCTGTTTATCTGGCAGGCACTGCGCGTGCTTGCAGCGTTTGCTGCAGTAGCGGCAATTATCAGACAGCTAGAAAATTCCCTGGCCATCGCTGCTGTTAAAGGCTGGCCAATATCCGGCGCGATCATTGATTTTTTTAGCTACTTCACAATTCTTTCCAACACCGCAGCGGCCATTACCTTGATTCTGAGTGCGATCATCGCCTGGTCAGGATGCAGAATCAACCCACGCTGGCTTGCTACACTTCTGCTATGTGTCACCACTTACATGTGGACCACTGGCATCGTCTATAACCTGCTACTGCGCGGCACTGTCTCATCACCAGATGCCTTAGTACCATGGGCAAACAACATAAAGCATGTTGCCATACCTGTTTTCTTTCTTTTTGATGCGGTTTTTGCACCCTTGAAGCGCCGTTTGCCATGGCGAAAAGTCTACATGGTCATCCTTTTTCCCATCATATGGCTCGGCTATACCATGATCCGTGGGGCGCTAGTGACGAATTACCGCAATGGTGAAACATGGTGGTATCCCTACTTCTTTTTGAACCCACACCTTCAACGGTGGGGCTATGGTAGTGTGGCGCTGTATGTGATCGCCATTTCACTGCTGATCGCTTTACTTGCAATCATCGGCATTGGGCTAACACACTGGCGTGGAAGCGTGAAGACAGGGCACAGATAAAACACGCAGCCCAATATACCGCATTATCCGTTAAGGGAACCCTGCTCGAAATGTTCCAGTTTTATCAAGAAGGTTATGTGCATGGACATTGCAACGTATAGAAAGTGCATAGCAGGGTTTGTTTTCCTTGCCACTTCAACATTGCTTTCTGGGGTGATGTCATTTCCGGCCATGGTGACGGTCAGGCCATACCGTCACCACCTCCTATCCAGGCACCAAGGAAAAACCCTTGCCTGGGGTGCCAATGGTTTTTCTGAAGGTCGTTTACCCTTCGCTGTGCGTGACGGTGTAAGCGCCATTTCTTCCGGCTGGTCGCATTCCCTTGCGCTAAGGCATGGCAAGGTCATTGCCTGGGGATATGACGCCTACGGCCAAACCGACGTGCCGAAAGAGGCGCGTTCTGGCGTGAGTGCCATTTCTGCTGGCAGATATTATTCCATGGTCCTGAAACACGGCAAAGTCATCGCCTGGGGAGATAACGGTGCAGCTCAGGCAAAGGTGCCACGGCAGGCTAAATCCGGGGTGAGCGCTATTTCTGCCGGCTGGGTCCATGCTCTGGCATTAAAGCATGGCCGCGTGATCGCTTGGGGATATAACGGCTCAGGACAGGTTACGGTACCCCGCGTGGCCAAATCCGGGGTGAGCGCTATCGCCGCTGGCTATGCGCATTCTCTGGCCTTGAAGCATGGAAGGGTGATTGCCTGGGGAAATGATTATTCGGGTCAAACAGATGTGCCCGATGCAGCCCTGTCTGGAGTAGACGCCATTGCAGCCGGTGATTATCACAGTCTGGCGCTTAAAAACGGCAAAGTTTATGCTTGGGGTTTCAACAAATATGGCCAGTGTGATGTTCCCAGAGAAGCACAATCGGGTGTGGTCGCTATTGCCGCTGGATATGGACACTCGTTAGCGCTTAAAAAAAACGGTCAGGTGATTGCCTGGGGAGACCATTCCTACAGGCAGACAAAGGTGCCGCACGCGGCCAGATCAGGAATAATGGCTATCGCTGCCGATGGAAATCATTCTTTGGCTTTGAAAAAACCATGAAGCCTGTTTCGGTCATACCAGCACCTTAATTTTTTTCCAAAGTGGCAAGCCTGCCTGAAACGAAGGTCAGCGCCTATGTGACCATGTGCACTGATCCCACCCAAAAGATCTGGCATGTGCTCATCCATGCGCAACACACAAAGTAACGGAGCCATGAACTTATCTCCCCTCCACGTACTAGCCGGCGTTTTATGCAATATGCAAGGCTGCGTATTATTGGCCCAACGCCGACCAGAGCAACATTTAGCTGGTATGTGGGAATTCCCTGGGGGGAAAAAGCAGCCCCATGAAACAGCGCTACAAGCCCTGACACGGGAACTTGACGAAGAGCTTGGCATCAAGATTGAGCCATCTAGTTGCCAGCCATTGCTTCGCGTGCCATGGATCGATGGCGGGCAACCGCTATGTCTGGATTCTTGGCGAGTCGGGCGCTGGCAAGGCAAGGTCAGGCCGATGGAAAATCAAGCATTGCAATGGAGCCATCTCCAGGAAGTCAATCCTGCTTCATTGATACCAGCCGACCGTAGTATTTTGCAGGCATTGCGTTTACCACCCTGCTACCCTATCACCCCCGACCAATGGCCGACCAATGCAGCCGAAACTGTTTTCCAGAAAATCCGCAAGACCATCGAGCAAGACGCTACCTTGTTGCAATTGCGTTTGCCTAACTGGCCTGTCACAGCCGTACGTGATCTGGCCGCACGCTTGCTACCGACACTGCATAAAAAGCAGTCACAGCTACTCCTTAACGCAGACATTGCCGGTGCCCGCCAATTAGGCGTAGGGGTACACCTGCAAGCAAAACAACTCATGACATTGAACGCACGCCCCTTAGCCTGGAACCTTCCGGTAGCCGCCAGTTGCCATAATGCCAAACAATTGGAACAGGCGGTGCATCTAAGAGCAGATTTCGCGCCCTTATCGCCACTGATGGCAACCAGAAGTCCCCCACAAGCCACACCTTTAGGCTGGGCAAACTTTCGTCTTCTAGCCGAAACTGCATCCATACCCATATACGCACTGGGTGGACTGGGTCCAAATCAGCTAAAGATCGCACAACAGGCCGGTGCACAAGGCGTGGCAGGAATCAGCGCATTCTGGTAATTAGTAAAAAAACCACACCTCACCTATTTTAATTCTATAGCCTGTTTTATTTTCGGCGTCAGGACAGACTTGCACGCCACAGTCATAATCATAATCAAGCAGTGCTGTACAATTTTAGGAACGGCACACGAAAGAACAGGAGTTCCACCATGCAATACCGTCATCTCGGTCGCTCTGGACTACTACTTTCCGCGCTCTCCTTCGGAGCCTGGACGACCTTTGCCAAGACCGTGAAACGCTCGTTAGCGCGCGACATGATCGCGCTAGCCTATGATCACGGCGTAAATTTTTTCGACAATGCCGAGGTATACGCCCACGGCGAAGCCGAGTCGCTGATGGGTGATGTGCTCGCTGACCTGCGCTTTCCCCGTGATAGCTGGTGCGTATCCAGCAAAGCCTACTTTGGTCGCTGTAAGAGCCCAAAACCAACCCAGCATGGACTATCGCGCAAACACCTGGTTGAGGCATGTCATCAAGCCTTAAAGCGCCTGCGTGTCGATTACCTCGACCTTTACTTTTGCCATCGTCCCGACACGGACACACCCATTGAAGAAACTGTGGCCGCGATGGACATGCTGGTGCGACAGGGCAAGGTGCTGTATTGGGGGACCAGTGAGTGGCCGGCCGAATTAATCCACGAGGCACACCGCGTAGCGCAGGAAAACTCCCTTACCGCACCGGTAATGGAGCAACCACAATACAACCTGTTGCATCGCGAGAGGGTGGAGAAGGAATACGCGCCGCTATACCAGGCCTATGGTATGGGGACCACGATCTGGTCGCCCTTGCTCTCGGGTTTGCTGACTGGAAAATACGATGCAGGTATTCCCGATGATTCACGTCTGCACCATAACGAACTTACGTGGTTGCGTGAGAACGTACTTGGCGAACATGGCCAGAACGTGGTCAAGGCACGTGCTTTACGCCCTATCGCCGACGAGCTTGGTTTAAGTAGCGCACAGCTAGCTATTGCCTGGTGCTTACGTAACCCTCACGTATCCACTGTCATTCTTGGAGCCAGCCAAAGCAAACAACTCGAACACAACCTTAAATCTATAGATTGGCTTACCACACTCAGTGAGTCCGCCGTAGCAAAACGCATAGACACCGCGCTGGACTGCGAAGAATAAACCGGAAAACCCACACGGCAGACGATCAATAGATCATCTCACGCTTATTGGCGGTATCTTTACTCACTGTGATTTCCATCGCGCTGACCTATGCTTTTCAGGTGAAAATAGAAAACAAGACAGGAAAAATCATGATGGTATCGTGCAAATCAACGGGCAACTCTATCTACGTTTAGCACTGGAGCCAGTGCCTTCAGAAAACTGTGATGGAAATCATTTCTTTAGTTGTAATGGGTCTGATAATTACGACATATATTTCAGAAAATGGGATCTAAGCAACTTTGACAAAACTTGGCGGTGACGAGACAGTAGAGGTTATTTTTTTAGGTTAAAAAACAGAAAAATAACATCATGGACAGCTCTCTTTTACTGAGATCTCATAAGGGGTGGTAGATTCTTACAGAAAGCACATACATCGTTTTTTTCTCCAGAAAAAAACTTGCAATAGGGATTATCTGAAAAAGGATCACGATGAAAAATGGCCTTAAAGCACCTTAAAGCACTAGATAATAAAACAGCAACTGTATGGATAAATAAGGAACCCTGAAAACGCAGTGCTCCCGTTGGCAACGCATAGATAATAGCGCATATGGAAAAAATGGATTCAAAAAAAGGCGCTCAAGTAGCGAGCGCCGACTTTGAAGCAGAATGATGCGATATCATACTGCCTTGGCTGTCTTCCCATCCGGTTGTTTTTCAAACATCAAGGTTGGCAACCTTCAAGGCATTTTCCTCAATAAACTCACGGCGTGGCTCAACTGCATCACCCATCAGTCGGGTAAACATCTGGTCCGCAGTAAAAGCATCTTCAATGTTAACCTGTGACATACGTCGTGTCTCTGGGTTGATTGTAGTGTCCCAAAGCTGTTCTGGATTCATTTCACCCAAGCCCTTGAAGCGCTGAATAGATCGTCCTTTCTTTGCCTCATCGAGTAGCCAGTGACGTGCTTCAGCAAAGGATCGCACACCGCGTGTTTCACTGCTGCGGCGAACCACCGCGCCTGGTTGAATCAACCCATGGAGTTTCTGACCAAGTTCAAGGATAGACAGAAAATCGCTGCTGGAAAAAAATGTTAGTGGAAAATGGAATGTATCACTATGTCCATGTTGCTCGCGAATCACCGTCATACCCACCATGGATATCTCATCCTGACTCTCCCCCTTCCACGACAGGCGATAACGCGGTTTTCCCAGGCCATCAATGGCCAAACGTTGCTCCATTCCAGCAAGCCACTCCTGTATAGCTTGCGCATTTGACCAGACCGCACGGTTTATCGGCGTGTACTCAAGCAGCGCGGTCAGTACCCTGGGATCGAATCGATGACTGAGACGTTCAATTTTATCGAGGGCAGCCTGATAGTCTGTCAACAATATTTCCAGTGTTTTACCAGATAATGCGGGTAGATCTGGCCCGGGGATAAGTTCGGCACCATCTACCGCGTTGGCAATCAGGTAACGATGAAGCGCGGTATCGTCTTTCAGATAAAGCTCTTGTTTACCCTGCTTGAGTTTGTAAAGTGGTGGCAAGCCGATATACACATATCCTCTTTCAATCAGTTCCGGCATTTGACGGTAAAAGAAGGTAAGCAGCAAAGTACGAATGTGCGAACCATCCACGTCAGCGTCGGTCATGATAACGATACGATGATAGCGAATATTATCAGGATTGTAGTCCTCACTCCCCACACCGGTACCAAGTGCTGTAATCAGGGTTCCAACCTCGGTTGAGGAAAGCATTTTGTCGAAACGAGCTTTTTCCACGTTCAGAATTTTCCCCTTGAGGGGCAACACTGCCTGTGTCTTTCGATTACGGCCCTGCTTGGCGGAGCCTCCTGCTGAATCGCCCTCAACCAGAAAGAGTTCGCATAACTCCGGGTTTTTTTCCTGGCAATCAGCCAGTTTTCCGGGCAATCCGGCGACATCCAGCGCACCTTTGCGACGGGTGATCTCTCGGGCCTTACGTGCGGCCTCGCGCGCCCGCGCGGCCGCGATAACTTTATTAACAATCAGTCTGGCTTCTCGGGGATGCTCAATCAAAAATTCGCCTAATTTTTCATAGACTGCCTGCTCGACGACGGTCTTCACCTCGGAAGAAACCAGCTTATCCTTGGTTTGTGAAGAAAACTTCGGATCGGGTACTTTGACCGACAAGACTGAGATCATTCCCTCACGCATATCATCACCGATAGGCGTGACTTTAGCGCTTTTTGCAAAACCTTCTTTTTCAATATAAGTCTGTAATGCGCGCGTCAACGCGCTGCGAAATCCGGTTAGATGGGTTCCGCCATCTCGCTGCGGAATATTATTAGTAAAGCAATGCATCATTTCGGAATAGGTATCCGTCCATTGCAATGCCACATCTACCGTGACACCATCTTGCTGTGCTTCCAGATTTATAACCTTTTCATGCAAGGGTTTCTTTGACTGTGCCTGATATTCAACGAAGGAGCGAATACCTCCTTCATAAGCAAATACTTCACTCTCCCCATCTCCTCGTTCATCATTAAGTTCAATGCGAACACCAGAATTAAGAAAGGCTAATTCACGCAAACGTCGTGCCAGAATCTTGTAATGAAATTCCAACTGGCTAAACACCCTGGGGCTGGGTAAAAAGCGTACATTGGTGCCCGAGAAGGAAGACAACCCTACCTTCTTCAAGGGATAACACGGCTCACCCAAAGCGTATTCCTGCTGGTATTCATAGCCATCACGATGAATACTCAACCACAGATGGTCACTGAGCGCATTAACAACGGACACCCCCACGCCATGCAAGCCTCCAGATACCTTGTAAGCATTGGCGTCGAACTTGCCACCGGCATGCAATACCGTCATCACCACTTCAGCAGTGGAACGCCCTTCTTCAGGGTGTATATCGACAGGAATGCCACGCCCATTATCGTTTACACTTACCGACCCATCTTCGCAAATAGTGACCTTTACGCAATCACAATACCCTGCCAACGCTTCATCAATGGCGTTATCGACCACTTCAAAAACCATATGATGCAGACCGGTACCGTCATCGGTATCACCAATGTACATACCAGGGCGTTTGCGCACTGCCTCCAGGCCTTTAAGGACTTTAATATTGCTTGCGCTGTAATGTGGCTCATGCTGCAACGCATTCTCTCCCTGATGATCCATAGCTTGCACCGTGCTTATGCAGGCTAGGATTGTACCATAATATGCACCTACATCCCTGATGTCATACCGGACATAACACAGCATGCACTTGGTGAAACCTTAGGATGGCGCAACATTTTCCAGCCAAACCTGACCCTGTTCCACGTGGAACAAACAGGCCGGGAATGAGCTCATCAACGGAGGAAATTCCGTTCCGGTGACTAATACCTGGGCACTACTGGCCTGGAGTTGGGACATAACAAGAGCCTGATGTGCAACATCCAGTTCCGAGGAAAGGTCGTCTAAACAAATCAACGGCCATATACCACATTGCTGTGCATGCACTGTAGCTTGCGCTAACAGACAACTCAATGCGCTGAGTTTCTCCTGCCCGCGCGATAAATGTTCACGCCATGGCGCATGCTCAAAATGCAAAGTCCAATCCGCACGATGTGCTCCCTGCGAAGTATGTCCTCGCACCACATCCCTGGAACGATTTTCTGCCAGAAGAACCTCAAGCCTCTGGTCTTCAGCCCACCCCTTCCGGTAATGGCATTCCAGTGACCCTAACTCAGGCAACAAAGCCTGTGTTTGCGCTCGTAAATAAGGCATGAGGTGATCGATATAACGCCGCCGCCACATATCTATTTTTTGGGCTAATTCCCCTAATTGTTTTTCCCACGGAAGATACGCTACCGTGCTTACCTCTCTATGATTACGTAGTAAATAATTACGCTGTTTCAATGCACGCTGATAGCGTCGCCAGGTATCTAAAAAGGCGTGTTCCACGTGAAACACGCCCCAATCAAGATAATGTCTCCGCCCTTCAGCACCTCCAGCAATCAAACTGTGTGAACCTGGTTCAAAACAGACAACAGCACATTCGCGGACGAGCTGCGCCAATTTCACCTGCTGACCATCAATGCGAGCATCCCAGTGCTTTCCTCTTTGCCCTAATCCAAGACGGACAGGACTACCCTTGGCAGTACGCCACGCAGAAAACACCGCCATGGTTTCAGCGCCGCGCTGCAATAAAGCATCCCTGGTCCCACTGCGAAAGGAACGTCCATGGGAAAGCATATAAGCCGCTTCAAGTACTGCGGTTTTCCCCGCTCCGTTTGCACCAACAAGTATATGCAGTCCTTCCGATAGTTGCATTTCAACCTGGGTTAGACAACGAAGTCCTTGGATACGCAAGCGTTCCAGTTTCATCTTTAATTTGAGAATGTTTTTTTTCGAGGTAGTGCATTGTAAGGAAACCATCTTTATCCGTCACAGTGGGATACGCTGGTATCAGATCCGTAACGGCATAATGACGTGACGGGTATCTTCATCATTTTCTTCTTGAATCAGGCAGCTCGATTGAGCATCACGCAAGCACAGACGTACTTTTTGCCCTTGCAGGGACGCCAAAGCGTCAAGTAAATACCCTACATTGAAGCCTACAGAAAGATCAGACAAAACGCTGTTTGTATCTAACTCTTCCACGGCTTCTTCCTGTTCGGGGTTGTGCGCAACAAGTCTTAGTTTTCCGGGTAAAAACTCCAGACTTACACCGCGGTATTTTTCGTTGGATAAAATTGCTGCGCGCTGTAAGGCACCACGAAGTAGCTGGCGATCAAGCGTGATTTGCTTATCTGCATTCAAGGGGATAGCCGCTTCATAATCAGGAAATCGACCATCAATCAACTTTGTTGTCAGTACAACATTGTCACGACTCACGCGCAAATGATTCTTGCCAAAAGACAGATCAACCTGACCATCGCCGGATTCTAGCAATCCAATAATTTCATTGACTCCTTTGCGCGGAATGATGATTTGCTTACGTGAAGCCACCAG
>JAAXIA010000011.1 GCA_012270595.1 Rhodanobacteraceae bacterium
GCTTGGCAGCAATGGTTGGCTCACCAAACCATGCTGATTAACGAGAACCGCCTGAACCCACTTGATTCCGGGGCGCGCCGGTTCCTTGCCAGTGAAATGGAAAAATTCCTCTTTGGCGGCGAGCTTTCTCCCGTACCCGGTTACATAGAACCGGGCTCGCCCTATTAAATCGTAGGCCAGACAAGAGTTCAGGACGCTACGTTTTTTGCCGCTGGCTTTTTCACAACAAATCATGTTGTCGTACGTTTAATATCAGCATCTTGTCAAGGAGGATCCTTTTGATTAAAGAACCACTTGTAATTGATTTGGATGGTACCTTGACTTACGCCGACACGCTTTATGAGTCAGTCCTAAGACTCCTTAGAGACAGACCTTTTTCGGTACCTCGCATCCTCCCCCTGCTGTTCAGGGGCAGGCCCTCTTTGAAGCAATACCTGGCCGCACAAACCACATTCAACCCCGAAACGCTTCCCTACAATAAAGTGCTGCTTGAATGGCTCAAGCAGCAACGTGCTAACGGACGGCAACTGATTTTGTGCACGGCAGCGGACCACGCCATTGCGCAGTCCATTGCTGGACACTTAGGTATTTTTGATCAAATCATTGCCAGCGATGGTGTGGTAAACATGGCCGGAGAGCGCAAAGCTGAGGCTCTGGTAGCGCTCTTTAAACACGCCGGTTACGACTACGTCGGTAACTCGGTTTATGATCTTCCTGTATGGTCACGTGGACGTAAGGCCGTCGTGGTAAACGCATCGCCCCGGTTGCTCAACAAGGCACGGCGTGTTGCAGCTGTTGAAAAGGTCTTTCCCCGACCAGCTGGCGGTTTTGCGATATGGGCAAAAGTACTGCGCGTCCAGCAATGGCTCAAAAATATTCTCCTGTTTGTATCACTGCTTGCCTCACATAATGTAACTAACAGATCGGCCTGGCTCATCCTTCTGCCTGCCTTTGCAGCTTTCAGTCTGTGTGCTTCATCGGTGTATATCACCAATGATTTACTTGATCTTGAAAGTGACCGCCTGCATCCGCGCAAGCGATTACGGCCATTTGCTTCTGGAAAGGTTCCTGTATGGATCGGATTTGCGTTACTGCCTCTGCTTCTAGGCAGCAGCATGGGTCTGGCGGTGCTGGCAGGAGAGAAGTTTTTTTGCGTTCTGGCCGTCTATTCTATATTGACCAGTGCCTACTCGTTAGCACTGAAACGGTGGATATTAATTGATTGCTTTACCCTGGCGCTTCTTTATACCTTGCGTATTATCGCTGGTGCGGAAGTCATTGGTAATGCGATTTCATTCTGGTTACTGGCTTTTTCCGTTTTTTTATTTCTCTCCCTTGCCTTTGTCAAACGCTATGCTGAACTGGAAGTCCAGTGTTTTAATGGAAAAAAGACAATCCACGGTCGTGGCTACCAGACCAGTGACGCAGCCTTGATTCAAACCATGGGAATGGTGTCAGGCTATGCCTCCGTACTGGTGCTGGCACTCTATCTCAACAGTGATCTGGTACTAAAACTGTATAAAACACCCTGGATAACCTGTGGTTATGTACTGGTTATGCTGTTCTGGATAAGCTGGGTATGGATGCAGGCTCATCGCGGCAACATGCATGACGATCCGCTTATTTTTGCAATCAAGGACCGCGTTAGTCTTTCTATAGCCGCTCTTCTAGCCGTTCTTCTTGTAATAAGCACAGCGAGTATTTCATGGTAGCAGTACATTCATGGGGGCGGTTGTCAAACCAGGAACACCGTGTGACGATGCTGGGAGATCGTAGCCAGGCAGGCACGTGTGTAAAAAATACAGCGCCTGGTCTGGCCTATGGCATGGGGTGCAGCTACGGCGATGCCTGCCTTAATCCACAAGGAACACTTTGGTTAACGACCAATCTCAATCGCTTTATCGCTTTCGATGGAAAAAGCGGACGTTTACGCTGTGAGGCCGGAGTTTTATTACGCGATATTCAGCAGCTTATGGTTCCGCGTGGCTGGATGTTACCCGTTAGCCCAGGCACCCAGCTCATTACCGTGGGTGGCGCCATTTCCAACGATGTCCACGGCAAAAACCATCACGTTGAAGGCTCCTTTGGCGATCACATTATAAAACTTAGCCTTGTCCGCACCGATGGAGAAACCATTCATTGTGGCCCTGAAGAGCGATCTGAATGGTTTGCTGCCACCGTGGGAGGTGTGGGACTTACCGGTGTTATTACGACAGCTGAACTCCAGCTTCGCCCAGTAGCCGGACCATGGATTCATACCGAAACCATTCCCTACAGGCAGCTCAGTGAGTTTATTGAGCTTGCTGATCGCTCCGAAGCACAGTGGGAATACACGGTGGCGTGGATCGACTGCCTTGCGAAAAACAAGGCTCGCGGACTATTTACACGCGGCAGTCATGTCCATGAAAAAGAGTGCGCCAATGAAAAACCACGTGCCCTTACCCCCATCCGAAGCTTTAATTTTCCTGTTATGCCACCCTTCTCCATGGTTAACCGTCTTAGTTTGCGTCTCTTTAACATGGGCTATTACCATCTAAAAAAATTAAAATCGGGTGAAAAGATAAGCCATTACGAGCCTTTTTTCTATCCTTTGGATAAAATACATAACTGGTCCCGTATGTATGGTCGCAAGGGTTTTTTTCAGTATCAGAGCGTGGTCCCGCGGGACAGTGGCTATGACGTAACTCGGGCTATGCTGAAAGCAATCAGCCAATCACATGAGGGTTCTTTTCTGGCCATACTCAAAACCTTCGGTAACCGTCAAAGCCTTGGAATGCTTGGTTTTCCAGCACCCGGAATTACCCTGGCGCTCGACTTTCCCAACCACGGGGCGCGTACAGAAAAACTGTTTAAACGTCTGGATGCGATCGTACGCGAGGCAAAGGGCCGACTGTATCTGGCCAAAGATGCGCGCATGCCCAGGGCAATGTTTGAAACAGGCTACCCCAAATTTCATGATTTCATGCTATACCGTGATCCTGGCATCAGCTCATCTCTTTCACGTCGCCTGATGGGAAGTTAAATGACATCCAGAAAAAGAATTGTCATCGTTGGTGCAACTTCGGCTATCGCCAGACAGTGCGCCCGACTTTGGGTGAAAGATCACCCTTCCGATATTATCCTGCTCGGCAGAAACGAGGAGAAACTTGCTATTCTGGCGGCTGACCTCAAAGTACGTAGCCCGAAAACCAGGATACCATGCATGCAGGCGGATTTTATCAATCCAGATCACATCCAGTCTGTGGTCAACCAGATCTATCAGGAAGGCCCGGTCACTATGGTACTGATCGCGCATGGCTTCCTTCCGCTTCAGAAACTCTGTCAAGAAAACCTGAACCTATGTCGGGAAGCCCTTGCTATTAATGCTCTTTCGCCTGTTCTTTTTGCTGAAGCCTTTGCCACGCATATGCAAAAAGTGAATAAAGGAACACTTGCCGTCATTGGTTCCGTTGCTGGTGATCGCAGCAGAAAATCCAATTATGTATACGGAGCAGCCAAGGGTATGATTGAGCGCTATGTTCAGGGCTTGCAGCACCGTTTTTCCCATAGCCAGGTAAAAGTAATATTAATCAAACCTGGGCCTACTGACACCCCAATGACGACGCACCTTAAAGAATCAGGCAGAAAAATGGCTGGCGTGGACCGGGTGGCCATGGATATGGTGCGCGGTATTGCACAGGGAAAACGTGTGATATACACACCACGTATCTGGCGGTTCATCATGGGGGGCATTCGCCACCTTCCCTATTTTATCTTTAACAGGATGGATATTTGAATGAAAGAACCCCAAAATCCGTTGAAAAACACGGAAAGGTTTTTCCTTTTATTTTTTCTTTCTGCTTTATTTTTTTGGGTACTTACCATCATTGGAGGATTTAGGGCTTATACGCCTGTGCCATTTTGGGATTCCTGGGACGCGGAAGTAGACTTTCTGAATAATATCCACTTGAGTAACTGGCATATCTTGTGGGCACGGCATAATGAGCACCGCATCGTTCTCACGCGCCTGTTTTTTTTAATGGATCAATATGTGTTTGGTGGTTACAGCATCTTTCTGTTCACAGTCAACTATATGTTGCTGGCAGTGATTACCTGGCTGTTCTGGCGAGCCATGCGAGAGAATAATCCTGAAGACTATCATATTCCCGGGCTGTTTCTGGTGATATGGCTAAGCTCATGGTCACAGAGGGAAAACCTGTCCTGGGGTTTTCAGAGTCAATTTTTTCTGGCGCAGATTTTGCCACTTGCTGCTTTTATGATGTTACATAAAGAAGTAACGCGACCAAAAAGAAATTCTCTTTATTTTATCATTGCATGTACCTTGGGCATATTGTCGCTGGGCACCATGGCCAATGGCGTGCTGGCACTGCCACTGATGGCGGTTTATGCTATGGCGATGCGTCTTGGCTGGCGGCGGATACTAAGCCTGGGTGGATTAGCTACGCTTGGGGTCATTGCTTATTTCCATCATTATCATGCCATTCCCCATACCGGTCATTCTACCGGTCATTTTTTTACAGCCCTAAGAGATTGGCGTTTTATTTCATATATTATGCTTTATCTTGGTGCGCCATTTTTTTATATTTTTGGAAGTAAAGGCATGACATTGCTGGCAGGTGCATTATTTCTTGGCAGTGCCGCTTATTTTGTCTGTGAACCAGCTGAAGAAATCCGTAAAAATTCTTTAAAAATGGCCATGCTCATATTTATTTTTTATGTGATTGGTACCGCTGTGGGCACAGCATGGGGAAGACTTAATTTTGGTCTTGATCAAGCCCTGTCCAGCCGTTATACGACACCTGTGCTTATGGCCTGGGCTGCCTGGTTTATTATTTTTCCGGCTTGTCGCCAAAAGCTCTATTTCGTACTGCTGGCACTTGTCATTGCGATGCTGCCTATGCAGATAAAGGCGCTACAATCAGAGCGTGAAAACCTGTTCGAACGTAGCGTCGCCGCCCTGGCTATAGATCTCGGAATCCAGGATCAAAAACAGATAGCTTATGTTTATCCACATGCAGAACGAGCTATCCATATTGGCAACAAGGCATACCAAAAACATCTTTCAATCTTTGCCATGCCACTATACCAACATGCACGCAACTTTATGGGGAAAAAATTAACTGGCCAGCGATTGAAAATATTGCG
>JAAXIA010000139.1 GCA_012270595.1 Rhodanobacteraceae bacterium
TCGAACTCGATCCCCTGGCCGATGCGGTTGGGGCCGCCGCCCAGCACCATGATCTTTTCGCGATCGCTTGGCCTGGCCTCGCACTCTTCTTCGTAGGTGGAATACATATAAGCTGTGGCGCTGGCAAACTCGGCGGCACAGGAATCGACCCTTTTGTATACCGGACGCAGACCAAGCTCCTGCCGCAGCTGGCGCAAGCTGTTTTCATCGCTACCAAGTAATTCAGCCAGTCGCGCATCGGAAAAACCCATACGTTTAAGTTCATACAGGCGCTGTTTATCGAGCGCCGTTAACCCTTGGGAACGGACTTCGTTTTCAGTCTTTACCAGATCATCAAAGGCGGCGAGAAACCAGGGATCGACACGGCTAAGTTCGTACACTTCTTGCAGTGAAAACCCTGCGCGAAAAGCATCGGCCAGGTAGAACACGCGCTCGGGTCGTGGTTCACGCAGTTCACGTCGAAGCGTCGCCAACCCTTCACGCGTGCCTGGATCAAGCCCACTCGGATTAAGGCCGGTTTTTCCTACTTCCAGCCCACGCAAGGCTTTTTGCAGCGATTCACTAAAATTGCGGCCAATAGCCATAACCTCGCCGACTGATTGCATCTGAGTGGTAAGGCGGGCATCAGTGTGAGGGAATTTCTCGAAGGTGAAACGCGGGATTTTGGTCACCACGTAGTCGATGCTCGGTTCAAACGAGGCCGGCGTCAGACCGCCGGTAATGTCGTTTTCAAGTTCACAAAGCTGATAGCCTACGGCCAGTTTTGCCGCGACCCTGGCGATGGGAAAACCAGTGGCTTTGGATGCCAGCGCCGAAGAACGCGAAACGCGGGGATTCATTTCGATAACTACCACGCGACCATTGTCAGGGTTAATGCCAAACTGCACATTGGAACCGCCGGTATCCACACCAATTTTACGCAAAACAGCAATGGAGGCGTTACGCAGTCGCTGGTATTCCTTGTCAGTGAGCGTTTGCGCCGGTGCCACGGTAATGGAATCGCCGGTATGCACGCCCATCGGGTCGAGGTTTTCAATAGCACAAACGATAATGCAGTTATCGGCAGTGTCGCGCACCACCTCCATTTCAAATTCCTTCCAGCCCAGCATCGACTCGTCAATCAGTACTTCGTGGCTGGGCGACATGTCGAGACCACGCTTGACAATGGCTTCAAACTCTTCAACGTTGCAAGCCACGCCACCACCGGTACCGCCTAAGGTAAAACTGGGTCGCACAATCACCGGGAAGCCGAGTCTAGCCTGGATTTGGACGGCCTGTTCATAGCTTTTTGCTATGTCTGACTTTGGGCTTTCCAAGCCGATTTCAGTCATGGCCTGCTTGAATAACTGACGATCCTCAGCCATACGAATGGCTTCGCGCCTGGCACCAATGAGTTCAACGTCATATTTTTCCAGCACGCCATGATTGGCCAAATCCAGCGCACAGTTCAACGCGGTTTGCCCTCCCATGGTAGGAAGAACCGCATCGGGTTTTTCTTCGGCGATGATATGTTCCACCGTCTGCCAGCGGATGGGTTCAATGTACACCGCATCTGCGGTGTCTGGGTCAGTCATGATGGTGGCTGGATTGGAGTTCACCAAAATGACACGGTACCCCTCTTCCTTCAAGGCCTTGCATGCCTGGGCACCGGAATAGTCGAACTCGCAAGCCTGGCCGATCACAATCGGGCCGGCCCCAATGATAAGGACGCTGTGAATATCAGTACGTTTAGGCATCGTCAGTGCGTCTCCTGCATCCATTGGGTGAACCGGTCAAACAGGTAACTGATGTCGTGAGGACCCGGTCCTGCCTCAGGGTGACCCTGAAAACAGAAAGCCGGTCGGTCAGTCAATGCAAAGCCCTGTAGCGTGCCATCGAACAGCGATCGGTGCGTCTGTCGTACATGGCCAGGCAAGCTTTCCGTGTCCACCGTAAAACCGTGGTTCTGGCTGGTAATCAGGACGCGGCCACTGTCTAAATCCTGTACCGGATGGTTGGCACCATGATGGCCAAACTTCATTTTTACGGTTTTTGCGCCCAAGGCCAGCGCCATCACCTGATGGCCAAGGCAAATACCGAACATGGGTATATGAGCATCCAGTAACTGTTTCGTCGCCGCAATGGCTTCGTGACAGGCCGCCGGGTCGCCCGGGCCATTGGAAAGAAGCACGCCATCAGGCCGCCTGGCCAGTACTTCGGCAGCTGGCGTGACTGCAGGCACCACCGTGAGGTGGCATCCCTTATCCACCAGCAGGCGCAAGATGTTCCTTTTAACACCAAAATCGTAGACGACCACGTTGAAACGGGGCGCCGGTTTCCGGAACGTCGCGTGGTCGAGATCATAGCTGCCTTCATGCCACGTATAAGCCTTCTCAGTGCTGACAAGGCGCGCCAGATCCAGCCCCCGCAAACCAGAGAAATCGCGCGCTCTGGCCAACGCGTCTTCTGCGCTAACCTGCTCAGCGGCAAGTATGCAGCCTACCAACGCACCCTTGTCACGCAGAAGATTAGTAAGACGACGGGTGTCAATGCCCGCAATGGCAACCACGCTGTGGCGCTTGAGGTAATCAGGCAAATTTTCCGTGCTACGCCAGTTGCTGGCCAGACGTGGCACATCGCGCACAATCAAACCAGCGGCCTGCACCACACCTGATTCGGCATCCTCAGGATTGCAACCGGTATTGCCCACATGTGGATAGGTCAGGGCAACGAGCTGGCGGTTATAGGAAGCATCGGTGAGAATCTCCTGATAACCGCTCATGGCTGTGTTGAACACCACTTCACCAGTGCTATCACCAACACTACCCACAGCATAACCTTGAAAGACACTACCATCTTCCAAGGCAAGTAACGCGGAAATGGACATGAAATGCTAGCCTCATTTATGCAGGTACAGGACCGCCCGCAAGCCTTGTTAATCAGGCTTGAAAGGTAGTGTTTGCCGGAATCTTCACAGGGCACGTGGAATAATAAACGCCGATAGCCAGGTATGTCTACCACATGCCTCTCGACAGTTGCAATCCCGAACAGAGTGGTTTCAGCGGGGTATAACCGGTATTTTCAATCGATTAGTGGTTGCAGTAGGCTGTATTTGTCAGCCAACAGCCAAACCCGTCGTAGCTACATACCGTCGTAGCTACATACGTAGCTACATACGATGCTATCTTACTGCCTTGTGGCACGTGAAAAGATGGCGGCTTAACCGTCGAGGGTTAAGTCGCCCTAAGTAAACCGTCCATTCCGTCTTTGTTACCGAGAAAAAGGCCATGGATCGTGATGCAGCACTTTTCAATCCATGGCCACAACCCCAAGCGCACGGCTTATTGATTGAATCTGGTATAGATACGGGGCTTATTTATAGCCGGTAATACGTACCGTCATATGATCACCGGAACTGACTACAGAACCACCGTCGTTTTGAGGGTAGTCTTTTGCCAGGTAGTACTGAGTACAGTTGTGATAACTTGGGGTTACATTGAAATCATGGCAAACTCCGTAAGTACAACTTTCCGTATCATTAAGATAATGAAGCGCAAGAGTGCAGTAATCAGCCTCACTTCCATCTTTTTCTTTATATCTTAAACGAACATATACGTTTGTACCATTGTCAGGGAATTGTCTCACATCAAATTGCTTAACCCACATATCATAATTATATTTGCCATCATATTCAAAGCTATCACTGCCATTGCAGCGTATACTACGCCCATGTTTCGGCTGAATAATAATGCCTCTACCATAATATTTTGAAGGGTTTTGACCATCGTATGTGCATGATACCCGCATGGTAAGGCCAATCTTGTTCTCTATCTTTACCTGAAAGGCATGAGCCGTCTGGATATAAGAAGAGCACACCCCACCAAGGGCCATGAACGCCATGGTTTTAATCATGGCTTGTTTAAAAGCATTGAAAAACATTAATCATCCTCCAAGAGCCTGGACGCGCCGACAAACTGTCAGTCTTCTGAAAACACCAATTGACCGGCTTCAGCATGCACGGCGATACTGCTACCGGGTGCAAAGCGTCCTTCCAGAATCGCCTTGGCCAGTGGGTTTTCCAGTTGCTGCTGTATGGTTCGCTTGAGTGGTCGTGCACCATAGGTTGAATCAAAGCCAGCGTTACCAAGAAGATGCAGGGCATCATCACCCACTTCCAGTCGAATCTCGCGTTCGGCCAGGCGTTTTTCCAGATAACCCAGCTGAATTTTGGCGATAGCACGAATCTGTGCCTTGCCCAAGGGACGAAAGACCACTAATTCATCCAGGCGGTTGATAAATTCAGGGCGGAAATGATTTTGCACCACACCCAATACCGCCGGTTTGATCTTGGCATATTCCAGCTCGCAGTGATCACCCTCACCCACCATTTCCTGGATAAGGCTCGACCCCAGGTTGGAGGTCATCACTATAACGGTGTTACGAAAGTCCACCGTGCGCCCCTGGCCGTCTGTGAGACGACCATCATCAAGCACTTGCAACAAAATATTGAACACGTCCTGGTGTGCCTTTTCTACCTCGTCCAGCAAAATGACACTGTAGGGTCTGCGCCGCACGGCCTCGGTAAGATAACCGCCTTCTTCGTAACCCACATAGCCCGGAGGCGCGCCCACCAGGCGACTGACCGCGTGTTTTTCCATAAACTCGCTCATGTCAATGCGCACCATCGCTTCGGTGGTGTCGAACATAAACTCGGCAAGTGCCTTGCATAACTCGGTTTTGCCAACGCCGGTCGGCCCCAGAAAAAGGAATGAACCATTGGGCCGATCCGGATCAGAAAGCCCCGCGCGTGAGCGGCGAATGGCGTCAGACACGGCACTGACTGCTTCATCCTGACCGACTACCCGGCGATGTAGATCCTCTTCCATATGCAGCAGTTTCTCGCGTTCCCCTTCCAGCATTTTGCTGACTGGTATACCAGTCCAGCGCGAAACGACTTCGGCGATCTCTTCGGCAGTCACCCGTGTCTGCACCAACTTAAAATTCTGGTTTTCTGCGGCCTGTGCGGTGGCAAGCTGCTTCTCCAGTTCGGGCAGACGACCATACTGGATCTGGCTCATACGGGCATAATCCTGCTGACGCTGCGCGATCTCCAGCTCTTGCAGGACCTGTTCGATCTGCTCTTTAACCCTGGTCGCCCCTTGCAACGCAGCTTTCTCGGATTTCCAGACCTCGTTCAGGTCAGAAAACTCGCGTTCCAGTTTGTCAATATCACTTTCCAGATCGGTTAAACGCTTCTTTGAAGCATCATCACTTTCTTTTTTTAGCATCTCACGCTGAATTTTTAACTGAATCAGTCGTCGCTCCAGGCGATCCAGTTCCTCCGGTTTGGAGTCAATCTCCATACGGATACGGCTGGCGGCCTCATCCATCAAGTCGATTGCCTTGTCCGGTAGCTGACGGTCAGTGATATAGCGGTGAGAAAGCGTCGCCGCCGCCACGATAGCCGGATCGGTGATCTCCACGCCGTGATGTACCGCGTAGCGTTCTTTGATACCGCGCAGGATGGCAATTGTATCCTCCACTGAAGGCTCGCCCACAACCACTTTCTGAAAGCGCCTCTCCAAGGCAGCATCCTTCTCGATGTACTGGCGATATTCATCCAGTGTGGTCGCACCAATGCAGTGTAATTCGCCACGTGCCAATGCTGGCTTGAGCATGTTGCCAGCGTCCATGGCACCCTCAGCCTTGCCAGCACCAACCATGGTGTGCAGCTCATCGATAAACAGGAACATTCGGCCTTCCTGTTTGGCCAGATCTTTCAGCACAGCTTTCAGGCGTTCCTCAAATTCACCGCGAAATTTAGCTCCCGCGATCAGAGCGCCCATATCCAGCGCCAATACCCGGCGATTACGCAACCCCTCGGGGACCTCAGCTTTAACTATACGCTGTGCCAGACCCTCGACGATAGCGGTCTTGCCTACCCCTGGTTCACCAATCAACACCGGATTATTCTTGGTCCGCCGTTGTAGCACCTGAATCGTGCGCCGAATCTCCTCATCACGACCAATCACCGGATCGATCTTGCCGGACTCAGCCCGCGCGGTCAGGTCTACACAGTATTTCTCCAGCGCCTGACGCTGTTCCTCCGCATGTTCGCTTGCTACCTTCTCACCACCACGCAAGTGGTCAATAGCACTGGCAAGCATGGTCTTTTTCGCACCAGCCTCTTTCAGCGCTGCCCCCAGCTCGCCTTTATCCTCCAATGCAGCCAGCACGAACAATTCGCTGGCGATGAACTGATCCCCGTAATTCTGTGCCAGTTTGTCACTAAGGTTGAGCAGCCTGTTCAGGTTATTTCCCAGATTGATGTGCCCCTCCTGCCCGCTTACCCGCGGCAAGCGGGCAATCAGGTCATCCACACGTTGCGACAGCAGGGGTATGTTGACCTGTGCCTGTGTCAGCAGTGGCTTCGTGGATCCCCCCTGCTGTGCCAGTAACGCTGCCATGACATGGACCGGTTCGAGTATGTTATGGTCACGGGCCAGAGCCAGCGATTGGGCGTCTGCCAGCGCCTGCTGGAAAAGCGAGGTAAGTTTGTCCATCCGCATTGCCTGAGTCTCTCCGCAATAAATTTTAGTACTGGCAGCGTGCCACGCTACCATCATATGGGAGGAAATGCGGACGCTGGCGGGGGATTCAAGCATACTTCCTGCTTATCGCCCAGTGGCAGCGCCATGTCGAGAAAGCTTGCGGTTAAAACCCCGCTGGCACGACATTGGACCGGTGCCCTGCCTGCTCCGACTTAAATATCTGCCTAAGGCCAACCACCTAAAGTATGCTAAACGAGCACCGTACCTACTTCGCTTAGCCTTGTTTGCCATCCACCCGTGAGATCAAATAGATCCACGCCGAACGTAGCACCCAGGGCAAAAAGGCCAGCAACCAACCACAACCCGCCACCACCGACCACCAGTACGTGTCACTGCCAAGATTCGCGCGGATGCGCAATAGCGTCACGAACTGCAACAGGACAAAACATAAGCACGGCACCGCACCCATCTGCAATGGACGCCCCGAATGACCATGGGTCACCCGGGTCACCATCGCTACCAGCATCGAGCCAAAGAAACCAATCGCCAGTGCGTGCAAGGGAGCCAGACCCAATATATACCGCCCTGCAATGGCCAAAACACTGTCCTGCACGGAAAACAGCAGGAAGGCAAGTGGCAGCCAGGCGAAAGCAACATGCAGCACTGCTAGCAAACCAGGGCGGGTACAGCGCCACGGTTTCCAGGCCAGTGCGTGCCAGGCAAACAAGAGCGTGAGTGGCACATCACACAACCAGAGCCAGTGCGTATATCCACGCCAATCCAACAGCAGGCGCGTAATCAGCAAGGGCCATACCAATGGCAGACTCCATGCCGGTCGCCACATCGTATAACCGGCAACAACATTCTGGCCAAAAAATGGCAGCATCCGATGGCATACCGTGAAATAGACCGGCAACAGGAAACCAAACGTACCAAGCTTCACCGCAAAAGCAACCGCACTTGCCGGCACCACAGCAACCAGCCAGGCAAAAAACAGCAGCATCCCCAACGCACCGGCACACAGTCCCGCAAAACACGACCAGCCATGCTGATTGCGCTCACCAGCTTGGCGTAGTACGACAGCCAAAGTTATCACTCCCATCAGGAAAGCCGCACAGATCAGCCCCATGCCCACATCCAGCAGGCACGGCGAACCAAACAGGCCCACACTCGCCAGCACATAACCTGCAAACAGGCCAGCGGCCACCAAAAGGAAGCGCAAAGGGGGTACCGACGGACCGCGCATCCAACGCGGAAATGTGGTCATCAGAAAGCCGAATATAAACGGCGGAAACACACCATACTGCATCAGCATGGCATGCCCCCAAAGCGCCGGAATGGGCGACGCTGGCCAATGTCCCCAGGCAAAACGCAACGAAGCCAGTTCCAGCGTCCACCAGCTCATACCAAGCAGTAATGCGACAGCACCGGCAAGAAACAAAGACCGGTGGGGTACCGTACCCAGGTACTTCGGTGAAATCGAACGAGCCAAGGCACACGGCTCCGTCTAAAGGCTGGCAGACCATACTAGCACCCGCCCGGCGCGCAGTGCACTCAACCGACCGCCCAACACCTTGATTTGAAGGCCAGAAGAATGCCTGACAGGCAGATGGTGCCGGCACCCGGATTCGAACTGGGGACCTACGGATTACAAATCCGTTGCTCTACCAACTGAGCTATGCCGGCGCGGCCCGCCATTTTAGCATTCTTGCAGCTTCCATGGTTTACATCGCTACCTTCACGGCTTACATACTGCCAACAGTTCCTTGCACGCAGTTCTTAAAGCCTGGCGCAAACCCAATGGCATATGGGTGCACAAAGCGGTCAGCTCTTCTCCGATTCTGTTGTACCACCAGCCACGTTCTGCTTCATTTCACCAGCCCATACAGCCAAACCACACAGCACGCTGTCAGATACGTGTCGCGCCGGCCGTGTCAACCAAGGCAATATTAGCTCGGTATCACCACCATGCAGTAAAAGCACGGCATCGGTACCAAGCCGCGAGGGGACCATGCGAGCGGTGAAACGTTCGATCAGCGCAACCGCAGCCAAGCGACAACCTGAAGCCATCGCATCTGCGGTGTTATCCGCAACCTCGCACACTTTACCAGATCCCCCGCCGGGGCGCACGCGCACTGTGGCACCCAACAGGGATCGCTGCATCAGGTGCGGACCTGGCGCGATCAACCCACCTAGATGTTGCCCATCGCGGCTGAGCGCATCCAGTGTCAATGTGGTGCCAATACCGACCAGCACACAGGGCAATCTGTCGGCATGGCGCGCCGCCACCATGGAGAGAAACCGGTCCACACCCAACTTTTGTGGCTCACCATAAGCGTTATGCACACCGCATCCATAGGCTGGCGTGTGCAGCCAGGTCACCTCAAGCCCGAAGAGAGCTGCAATCACAGCGTTAATCTGTGCTTCGCGCCGGTCATCCACCACGGATGCACCTAGCACCTGAATTGGCACCGCCTGTTCACGCCATCGGCATGTCAGTGCTGCTGGCACGTTCTCATCCCACACCTGCGCACCACGATCCAGCCACTGCCCCGCCTGAACCAGCGCCCATTTCAGTCGCGTATTACCAAGATCCAGTAACAGTTTCACACCCATCGCACTGTCACCTCAGCACTGCCTACACAGGTTAGCCCCGCACAGGTGCGCACCTGCAAGGCACCATGACTGTTCACACCGGCACCCACACCGCTCCACACGCCCTGCGCACCACTGAGCGTCAGTGATTTATCGCGCAGCAAATCATGGCGGGAGTAATGCGCAACGAACGCAGGGAAACCCTCACTGGCGAACTGCGGCAATCCTTCGAGCAATGCCTGGATGAGTGCGGTAGCCATATGGTTTCGCTCAGGTGGTGTGCCGCCGCACAGCTCGGCAAGATCACTGACCGGTTGCCCCGCTTGCGCCCGCAATGCTGGGGTCAGACGTAAATTAAGCCCAATCCCGATCACTGCTACGCACGGTCCCTGACGCCCACCTGACAATTCGACCAGGATACCGGCCAGCTTACCGCCAACATGCTGGTTTTCACTTCGCGCCAGCACATCATTTGGCCACTTCAGGCCAACACCTGTCACACCCTGTCTTGCCAGTGCCCAAACAAGCATGACCGCCACGGCTAACGACAGGCCACCCAATGCTTCACAACCGACATCGAAACGCTTAAGGCACGACAGGTACAGGTTAAGCCCGGGGGGGGATAACCAGCGACGTCCGTGTCGCCCGCGCCCGGCGCTCTGGGTTTCAGCCAAGACCATACTCAAATCTGCTGCCTGTCCTGCACAGCGCTGCAAGGCACTAGAAGTGGAATCAAGCTCCCAGTGCAGTTTCAGATCACCCAGACGCGTCATGAGCGCGGCGGGCAAAGTAGCGCATATGCTTGCCTTGTCCAGTAACTGTACTGGCCAGTGCAAGCTATAAGCCATTTTATCAACATCCTGGATGGGCAGCCCCCCCGCACGCAGTGCTTGCACATGCTTGTGCACAAGCTCGCGCGAACAACCAAGCGTCATCGCCAGCCGATCAGTACCCGTCGTTTCTCCCGCAGCCAGTGCGGCCAACAATCGTTGTATCAACATAAGCGTAAGCAACCACGGTCCAGCACGCGTGTCGCCAGAGTGTACATCGGCAAAACGCAGCACAAATTCATCCATCGGCAGGAAAGCGCACACTGAAGCGGGCACCACCCCACACCGGTGAACGATCCACCATCAACGCACCGTGATAAGCATGCACAATATCCTGAACAATAGACAAGCCGATGCCATGGCCATGAACACGTTCATCACCACGCACACCACGCTGTAGCAGGGTTTCAACCTCGCTCGCATCAATACCTTGACCATCGTCTTCCACGCTTAGCCGCAAACCAGAACGCCGACGATCCGATGGGCATGGTTCGATCCTCGCTGTCAACAAAACGTGACCGACAGCCCACTTGAAGGCGTTTTCCAAAAGGTTGCCCATCAGTTCGAGAAGATCTCCCCGCTCACCGTGGAAAACAGCACCTTCGTCGATATCAAACTCGCACAGTATATGCCTATCGGCATAGACTTTCTCCAGACCACGCGCCAAATCCTCGGCGTGATCAACCAGCGGTACGACAGTAGCAACAAACGTCTTGCGTCCGGAAGTGACCGCTCGCCGCAACTGGTAGGCCACTAGTTCGTCCATGCGACGCACCTGATCAAGCAGTGTCTTACGCAGCGGAAGATGTCTGGCCAGAGCCGACTCCACTTGCGAACGAACTACCGCCAATGGTGTTTTCAGGCTATGCGCCAGGTCATCCATGGTGCGACGGTAACGGGTCCGCTGCTCACGTTCGCTTTCAATAAAGCTGTTGATGCAGGTAGTCAGGCCAGTCAGTTCCAGTGGGTAACGACCACTCAGATGATCGCTTTCACCCCGTTCAACCCGATTCATGTCGCTGGCCACTTTACGCAGTGGCGCGAGACTCCAGCGGAGCAGCAATAGTTGCATTGTAATCAACAGTAATCCCAAGCCAAACAACCAGCCGATAAGGCTACGCTTATACCGCACGCGCCTGTGCACCAATTGTCGTTCTGTCTGCACCACGGTAAAGGTCAGTTTCACCGGCCGTTTTTTTGGAAAATCAAGTGACACGCTACGGCTGTAATAATAGACTCGCCCCAGACGCGTCTTGATCGGCCCGGAAAAACGGCACTCACCCACAGCCACCCCCTGAATGAAACTGAAGTCGCCACCAATTGCCGACGATGATTTCCAGTGAAAGCCACGATTGCTGGCTACCACCGCGTACAAGCCCGAACCGGGCCGTAAAAAACGGGGATCAGGGGGAAGACGGGGTAACAGTGGCCGGCCCAAAGGGCTTATCTCTGTATCAGCGATGTAAGCCATGACAAAATTCTGCAACCGGTTTTGCAAGGCATCACGCGCGCGCACGGCATTTGTCCTGAACAGAATCAATCCAACCCCACCGAGAAAAATCGCCAGGACAATACCGGTAACCACGGTTGCTCGCGCCGTCAAAGAAGAGAACCGTGACATCTCGAAGCGTTCAACCGTCGTTATTTTCGTTACGGGGAATGGCAAGGCGGTATCCACGTCCACGGACCGTATCAATAGGCTTGATCGTTCCGTCAGGATCCAGTTTTTTACGCAACCGTCCGATGAAGACTTCCAAAACGTTAGAATCGCGCGCAAAATCCTGCTGGTAGATGTGCTCCGTAAGTTCTCTCTTGGATACCAGCGCACCGGCACGCAATATGAGGTATTCCAGCACTCTGTATTCGTAGTTGGTAAGTACGACCGGTGTATCGTGAACTGTTACGATCTGCCCGGTAGTGTCCAGGCTGATTGGACCACAGCTCAGCACCGATCTGGACCAACCGCTGGCACGGCGCACCAGTGTGTTAATGCGCGCCAACAACTCCTCGACATGAAATGGCTTGACCAGGTAATCATCGGCACCCTGTTTCAAGGCTTCAACCTTGTCTTGCCAAGCACCTCGGGCCGTGAGGGTAAGGATGGGGAAACTACGACCAGCCTCGCGCAGGACCCTAATTAACTCCATACCCGACATCTTGGGAAGACCCAGATCAATGATAGCCACATCAAACGCGATTTCACGGCCGATATAGCTGGCTTCCTCACCATCCTGAGCCACATCAACGGCAAAACCATGGCGCTTCAAGCGTGCGGTTAAGGTTTCACGCAACGCCGTTTCGTCTTCAACCAGAAGGATACGCATCAGTACATTCTCCCTAAAACTTCCATCATTTTAGTATGACAGTAAACAGGCACTCCTAAGCACTTATGCACGACTCTACTGAAGTAGCAAGGCCATGAAGCCCAAATGGATGAACTTGAGACGGGTATGAATGCTTAAGCGTTCGACTGTTTTTCCATCGCCTCTGGTGCTTCCTGAAGCCCAGGAAAAACGTGCGCTGAGCCACCCTCTTTTTTAAGTATAAGCCTGAAGCCATGCAGTTCACTGCGCACGGCAATCTACGCCGTCACGTGCGCACTTTAAGGATCCTTATGTACGCCTTGGAAAGAGACCTGGCCCACATGGCCGCTTATCGGCCAACACGCTGGTGCTGGCCCTGGACCGTCCTTGCAATGCAATACGTTCGCGCCTGCAAGAACGGTTACCCGTGGCCACCAGCGCGGACATGCCCATCGCGCGATGCCCGAGCGGATATGTGGGGAGCTATTTGGTCAACTGCCCGCATCGGCCAGACTTAAAGTTGACGCTGTGTTCTCAGTGCTTGAAGTGACGTATGCCGGTGCATACCATGGCGATACCGTGTTCGTTGGCGGCAGCAATCACTTCGGCGTCACGTATGGAGCCTCCTGGCTGGATCACTGCGGCGATGCCGACTTCGGCCGCTGCGTCGATACCATCGCGGAATGGTAAAAAGGCATCGGATGCCATGACCGAACCGCTAAGCTCGAGTTTGGCTTCACGGGCCTTCATACCAGCGATTTTTGCGCTGTACACGCGGCTCATCTGACCTGCTCCCACGCCGATGGTCTGGCCGTTTCTGGCATAGACGATGGCATTGGAC
>JAAXIA010000201.1 GCA_012270595.1 Rhodanobacteraceae bacterium
TTGTTTGATTCATGGCGGTAGTGCGGTTTATGACTTCAGTATTTTAACGACCCTGAATAGATCAGGGATTCCTTAAATTGTGACGCAGGTCATCAAGGCTGGTCGGGGTCAGGGGATGAACGGTATCGAAGCGATGCCTTCCCCGTAAGCCACTCCCTCTTATGAGGAGGCACATGTACTCCAAGCATCTACGAATGTGCAGTTAACGGTCAGTACTGGCAACCGTGCTTTTTCCGATGTACGATGAGAATTTGCGTCACTGTGATATGGTTGCCGGAAGTTAAGCTGACCATGTCCCGGTGCAGTGCCGCTCCTACTTTTTTATGAAGCACACCATGAACTATAAGACGCCTTTTCTTCTCACCTCGTTTTTGTTCATCCTGGCTGGCCCCGTCCATGCTGGCAGTGTTGAATTAACCGCGGGTGATGGTGCCGTCGGCGCACAGACGCGGGTGCCGCTTCTCCCTGGACTGAGTACCAGGGTTGGTTTTTTGCGTACCGGAAAGCGGCGTGGTGAGGCAAAGATCTATACGGCGGGACTTGAATTTGCGCCGCCTACGCCACTGTTGCACTGGTCTGTCGGCATTCGTTACCAGTACCAGAGCACCGGTTATGGGTCAGGCGGCGGCCTGGCACTGGGTGGTTCGCTGTCTGTCCCCACGCCGATACCTCTGTTGTCTGTTGGCGCTGGGTTGTACTACATACCCTCTATGCTCAGCAACGGTCGGGTTCGCCGTAGTCATGACGCCGAGCTACAGTTGCGGCTTAACTTTCCCCGAGAGATTTACGCCTACGTCGGCTATCGTGATATGCGTACAAGTTTCAGCCGTGGCAACCATGCGCTTTATAAAGGGCCAGCACTGGGTTTCGGCGTAGGTTTCTGATCGCACGTTACCGGGGTAAGGCGAACATCTGGGAAAAAGCCATTCGTTTGCGCGGGCCTCACGCTTGGGGAATTACAGTAGATGCAGGTTCATATGGAACATATTCAATCCTTGATCGCCGATGCCTTTGAGCGCCGCGACGCACTGAGTTTGAGCGAGATCGACTCGCAGCTTAGCCCTGCCTTGGAGCAAGTGCTTGAGCGTTTGGAAAGTGGTGAGCTTCGTGTCGCCCAGCCGGACGGGCAAGGTGGCTGGCGTGTTAACCAGTGGCTAAAGAAAGCTGTGCTTCTGTATTTTCGTATCAATGACAATCAGGTGGTGGACGGTGGTCCGGCGCAAGCCTTCGACAAGGTGCCGTTACGTTTCGCGCACGAAGGGGATGCCGTGCTTAAAAAGCTTGGGGCGCGTGTGGTTCCAGGTGCACTGGTACGGCGTGGCGCGTGCATCGCCAAGGATGCGGTTTTGATGCCAAGCTATGTGAACATTGCTGCCTACATAGGCGTGGGCACCATGGTAGACACCTGGGCCACGGTAGGCTCCTGCGCGCAGATTGGTGCGGGCGTGCATCTTTCGGGTGGCGTGGGTATCGGCGGGGTGCTGGAACCGCTGCAGGCCGGTCCGACCATTATTGAGGACAACTGCTTTATCGGCGCGCGCTCGGAAGTGGTTGAAGGTGTGGTGGTGGAAAAGGGGAGTGTGATTGGTATGGGGGTGTTCATTGGGCGCTCCACACGCATCTACCATCGTGCCAGTGGCCAGATTAGCTATGGGCGTATTCCTGCTGGCAGTGTGGTGGTCGCTGGCAGCCTGCCGGCAGCAGACGGTTCACATAGTCTTTACGCTGCTGTCATTGTCAAGCAGGTGGACGATAAGACGCGCAGCAAGACCGGCATCAACGAATTGTTGCGTTCTTAAGTGAAGCCCGATCAGTGGTAAAACGATGACCAGGTGAAATCTGCGATGACGAGCATAAGGCTTTATGGGTTGTCCAACTGTGATACTTGCCGCAAGGCGAAGCATTGGCTTGATCGTTTCAGCCTGGACTACCACTTTGTGGACTATCGAGCCCAACCGATATCAGCCGATACGCTTAAAGAGTGGGCGCGGCAACTTGGCGGCTGGGAGAGGCTGATTAACTGTTCTTCTACTACCTGGCGCAAGCTACCGCCGGACTGCAAGCTGCCGGGAAGTGATGCGCAGTGGGCTTTGCTGATTAAAGAGTATCCTGTTTTGGTGCGTCGCCCGGTAGTGCTCTGCGCTGATGGCAGTCTCAGTGTGGGTTTTAGCGAAAATGGGTTCAGGGAACTGTTCGGGTTTTAGGAAGACATGCTCCTGTGTCAATCCGTTTTGCCAAGATCCTGCTACTGGCTACCATCGCGTTATGGATTAGCTTGGTGGTCGTTGGTAATCTCAGCGACTACGGTACCAACTTGTTATTCGTGCGCCATGTGCTGAACATGGATACCATCTTTCCACATGCCCATGTGCACCAACGGGCAATCCACTGGCGGTTATTGCACTATGCTGTCTACACCCTGATTGTTGCCAGTGAGATGCTTATAGCTGTGGCTTGCTGGTTGGGTGCGTGGTGTTTGTGGCGCGTGCGGCATGGGTCGGCAGATGTGTTCAGGCGTGCCAAGCGCACCGCAGTGCTCGGTCTTACCGTGGGCGTCATGCTCTGGCTGGGTGTTTTTGTTGCCATCGCCGGGGAGTGGTTTGGCATGTGGATGTCGAAGCAATGGAACGGCATACAATCGGCATTTCGCTTTACTATCGTCCTGCTTGTGATGTTGGTGTGGCTGACCCAGAGTGAAGACGAACCGGACAATTGAACAAGCCTGTATGATTGCGCCAGGAATCTGTGCAACTGCCCATTATGATAAAAAGAGTCAGGTAGGGGTGGGACTTTGCTATGCTATGGGCGCTGATTTAACTTAAGCTTGCGTGGTGTCCATGTCTACCGTGCTTGATCTTGCCTGTGAACTCATTCGCCGTCGCTCGGTGACGCCTGTTGATGCCGGTTGTCAGCAACTACTGGCCGAAAGGCTTGCTTTGGCGGGATTTCGTATTGAACACCTGCGTTATGGCGAGGTAGATAATCTGTGGGCGGTGCATGGGCAGGGCGGGGCAACTTTGACTTTTCTTGGTCACACCGACGTGGTG
>JAAXIA010000152.1 GCA_012270595.1 Rhodanobacteraceae bacterium
ATTCCAACCCTAGAATGCAAATAGCCGTTTTTTTAACCGCGGAAGCTGGATTTTTTTCCTTTCCAGATCGGTAATTCCTCACCATACCACTCGCTATCCCACCGAATATCTCTCCCACTGTATGCTCCGCCATATGTAATATTTCTGGCGGAATGCTGTCGTTTATTGTCACTACTGCTTTCTTTTCATCCATGATAGATTTCCATAAAATTGAATATAGGATTAACATCACATGCTTTTTTCAGTATGTCAAGATGACATGCCGCGATGTGTTCTTGGACGATCATACGGGCCAGGTGCACACAGTAACCTGGCATTAACGCTGTGCGATACCGTTATTTTGGCGGCGAGGTAGATCATTAACCGCGCCTGCGATAGCTGTACCATCGCTGTGCGACACCGTCCCTGAATTAATGCCGCCGCAACCATCCACGCGGGTTGATGGGTTTGCCATGGTGACGTAGCTCGAAGTAAACCTGGCTGTTCTTGCCCGTTCTGGGCAAAGCATGACCGAGCACGGTTCCGGCCTGTACCAGGTCACCTACATCGTGAAACAGCGTTTCATTGTTGCCGTACATGCTCATCCAGCCGTGACCATGGTCAATGATAATAAGCAGGCCGTACCCACGCAGGAAGTGAGCGTAAACGACACGTCCAGCGGCCACCGCATGCACCGGACTTCCCGCAGGTGCGGCGATAAGCACGCCTTTGCCATAGTCATGCACGGCACCGGCAGCAGGCCACGGCAGATGACCGCGGGTGTCGCTGATTTTGCTCGCGGACAGCTTTGTGTGGACACCTTCATCGACCAGCTTTTGCAAGTCGTCAAGCAGATGGTTAAGCGATGCTTCGTTCTGCCTCATGGCGACCAGTTTTTGGCCCTGGCTCCGGTAGCTTGCATTAGCTCGATCGATCAGTTTCTGCTGTACTGCGCGTTGCTGTTGCAGTTTGCGGACTTGTTGCCTGCGTTTGGTGCGTGTTGTCTTAAGTGCTTGCCGGCGCGCATGAATAGATGTCTGCAAGGCGTGCAAACGGTCCAGATCGGCTAGCCATTGCCGGATCTTTTCCAGTTGATGTTGTTGCAAATACGCCAGATAGCGGTGTGCGCGTGCGCTACACGCTACGTCCTCACTGTCTAATAACAGGCGTATATCGCTGCCATGGCCCAGCTTGTACGCGCTACGCAGTGTGCTGGCGACCGTTGCGCGCTGCGCAACGATTTTTTTCTGCCGTGTGTGTTCCTGTTGTGTTAGTTGCTGGAGTTTCTGTTGTTCTCTGGCAATCTGTGCATCCATGTCATGCACGGCTTTGGCGGCAGCGGCGAGTTTGGTTGTCTGTCTGGCCAGGCTGGCCGTGAGCTGGTCGCGGCGTGCCGCTGTGTTGGCCTGTTTTTGCGTGAGTTTCTCCAGTTTGCGGCGCAGCTCGACAAGTTGCTTCTGTGCGCTGGCTTGTCTGGCCTGGGTCGCGCCAGATGAATGAGCTGCTGACCTGGTCATGGGTGCCATGCCAGCAGCTAACAAGGCTATGCACACAAGGGTCATGAAAATAGGTGCGACGGGTTTGAGCGTGGAGGAATCTGTCATATGGTAATGATCACCAAGGCGTGCCCGGCTTCGTATGGGCGATACCTTTTTCAGGATTTCAGCTTAAAGCACCGGATCGAGCAGGCGTGCCACATGCATGGCCAGCTGTCGATGCCATGGCGTGTGCTTATAGTCGGCGGGGCTGATCTCCACTGCATGGGAAAAATCTTCTCGCAGCATACGTTCTACCTCGGCAGCGAAACGACGATCCACGTTAAGAGCAGCGATTTCAAAATTGAGCCGAAATGAGCGACTATCCAGATTCATGCTGCCGATCGTGGCGGTGTCGTCATCGACCAGCACTACTTTCTGGTGCATGAAACCGGGCCGGTAGGCGAACACACGGATGCCGGCCCGCACGGCGTGATGGGCGTGTAATCTGGAAGATAGAAACACAGTCCGATGGTCGCCGCGCGCGGGGATCAATACGCGCACGTCCACTCCGCGCAGCACAGCCAGTTGTAGTGCTGCAGTGACAGCGCGGTCAGGCACAAAATAGGGGGTGGTCAGCCAGAGTCGGCGGCGCGCTGCATGGATCGCGGTGACAAACAATAGCGAACAACTTTCCAGTGGATCGGCCGGTCCCGTGGCTGCAATTAGCGTATGGACATGACCACTGCCTGCAGCTGGGGTGCGCATGGGCGGCATGGCACCGGTAACCCAATGCCAGTCTTCGGCGAAACTGTGTTGCAGGTCGTCCACTGCGCTACCGTGCAGCGCGAGGTGGGTATCACGCCAGGGAGCCAGTGGCGGCTTTTTGCTTGGGTAGGCATCACCCACATTCAGACCGCCGACAAAGCCTTCTTCACCATCCACAACCACAAGCTTGCGATGATTGCGAAAATTGAGCTGAAAGCGGTTACGGTGCCGCTGCGTTGCAAACGGGTGAACCGACACGCCAGCATCGCGCAGCGTATAAATGTAATGACGGGGTAAGCGGTAACTGCCAATACCGTCATACAGCACACAGATCCTGATGCCTGCCGCGGCGCGCTCCAGCAGCGCACCTTGCAGGTGTCGTCCCAGTTCATCGTCGTTGATGATGAAGAACTGTACCAGTATATAGTGCCTGGCCTTGGCGATGGCCTCAAAGATGGCACGGAAGGTGTCCTCGCCGTCGATAAGCAAACGTACTTGCTGGCACGGATGGAAGGCAGTGTGCAACATGTGGCATAAGGCGCTGTAGCGCTCGCAGTTGGGTGGTATGCCGTTCCTGGTGAAGGTTTTGCGATCAAATTGCAAATGGTGGAAGCGCCGCTTATTGATGTAACCGCGGAAACGGTGACGACCTAGATAGAGGTAGGGCAGTAAAGTAAGCCAGGGCAGAAGCACCAGACCCAGTGCCCAGGCGAATGCACCCTGCGGCGTACGCGTGTGCATCACTGCATGAGTCGCAGCGGTTAGGCCAAGCAGGTGTAGCGCCAGCACAGCCAGGTCAAGTAGAGGCAAATTCATCGCTTTCAGTGTACTTGTATAAGAGCGTGCCAGGTATGGGGCGCATTATCGCGTCTTGTTTATCAAGGCGTGCTGTGGTGACGATCAGGCCAGGTGCCATCTCAGCGCAGCCAAACCCAGCATGACTAGCGATAGCACCAGCTTGAGCGCAGCTCCCAACAACTGACCCAGCCAGGTACTGATACTGACGTGCGTTGAATGTAGTGCGCTGCTGCCAGAGCTTAATTCTCCCAGTAGGGCGCCAACAAATGGACCCAATATCAACCCGGGAAAACCGAAGAACAGACCAATGAAGGTACCCGCACTGGCACCCCAGATGGCGTTTTTGCTGGCACCGGCTCGCTTTGCACCCAGCGAGGCAGCCACCAGGTCCGTCATCACACCGAGGCCGGTCAGTGCCCCGAATAATAGCAACCACCACAGGCCAATGTGGTGGTAATCATCCACGACGGCAGCTAACCAGATGCCAGCGAAAACCATGGGCAAACCCGGCAAAGCAGGCAGCACGGTACCAATCAGACCTGCACCGATGAGTGTGATGGCAAGAAGATAAAGTGACACATCTAGCATGCTGACTTTTTCCCTTGTGATAAAGGTCCGACGAGTGCCACTTGAGAACAGAACCGATACGCGCTACGGCATGCAGAAAAAAAGCCTGGAACAGGAACCTGGTTACGACCTATGATCGGGCATAACACCACAAGGGTCTGCGGCGT
>JAAXIA010000010.1 GCA_012270595.1 Rhodanobacteraceae bacterium
GAGATGCCCAGCCAGCCAGCCAGCCAGCCAGCCAGCCAGCCAGCCAGCCAGCCAGCCAGCCAGCCAGCGGCATTATTTGGTTCAGAAGGCGGCTTGAATGTCAAGACCAGCTCAGGCGATGGTTGCGAGGAGCAAAACACCGGCGAAGCTGGCGCAGGCGAGCAGGGCAAGACCACTGCCCTCGATCTTGGTTTCCGCGTTTTCAAGATCGACGACTCCAATATGGCTGAGGTGTACTACATGCCCGACGCGCTGGAGCAAGACCAGCTCGATCTGTTTGTTGATAACATCAAGCCCGAACGTACGGCAGAAGACCTGTTGTTTCAGGTGATGCTGGACTGGGGTGTGGATCTGGCGCTGCCCATTGCCAGAGAAATCATCGAAGGTAAAGAAGTCTTTTTTGTCGATGGCAACGCGCTGGCGGCCTGCTTTGACCAGTATCGCGGCATTGATGAAAATTTTGCAAAGGAGCTGGCCAAACGTGAGCCGCTACGGGTCGTGTTTCGAGATAAGGGGTTCAAAGATGACACCAGCAGGATCAATGTGAAAGAGCTGTTCAAGTGGCTCTCGCCTGGCACGGAAGTCAAGTGCCTGTGAGGAAAAACCAAAACATGCTGCCTTTCGGTGACAGGGTGCTTAATAAGGAAGTAACACGGTGAAACTCAAATTCAAGATACAGACCTATCAGACGGAGGCGGTGAACGCGGTTGTGGACTGCTTTAAGGGGCAGGTTCCGCGTCACGGTGGCGTTCGTTACCGGCGTGATCCTGGTATCTGGAAAACCACTCCGGCAAGCCCGCAAGCGGCACTGGCACTAGAAAACGCATCGCCAGAATCTGCCGCAGAGTACGATGCCGCCTTTCGCAATGCCGACCTCAGTTTGTCAGACAGCGCGCTGCTTGAAAATATCCGCGACGTGCAGCGCAGACAGAATCTGCCGCTTTCAGATGCTCTGTTCAAGGATAAGGTAGCCAAGGTTCACCTTGACATTGAGATGGAAACCGGCACCGGCAAGACCTATTGCTACATCAAGACGTTGTTCGAACTGAACAAATGCTACGGCTGGAGCAAGTTCATTATCGTGGTGCCCTCTGTCGCCATTCGTGAGGGTGTGGCCAAATCACTGGAAATCACTGCCGAACACTTCCTGGAGGGTTACCACAAGAAGGCGCGTTTCTTCATTTATAACTCAAGTCAGTTGCATAATCTGGAGAGTTTCTCATCGGGTGCGGGTATCAACGTGATGGTCATCAACACGCAGGCGTTTGCCGCGCATGGGGCTGCTCACCGCCGTATTTATGAGGTGCTGGATAACTTTCAGTCGCGCCGCCCCATCGACGTGATCGCGGCTAATCGTCCCGTTCTGATTTTGGATGAGCCGCAAAAGATGGAAGGCACGCGCACGCTCGAGGCGCTGGAGGCATTCAAGGCACTGATGGTGCTGCGCTACTCGGCCACCCATCAGACCCCACACAATACGATCTACCGTCTTGATGCACTGGACGCTTACAACCAGAAGCTGGTAAAAAAAATTGCTGTGTGTGGTATTGCCGTCAAAGGTTTGCCGGGAACAGCAGGGTATCTGTACCTTGAGTCCGTCGACATATCCGGCAAACACCCGCCGCAGGCCCGCGTTGAGTTTGAGCGGAAGCAGGCAGGCGGTATCAAGAGAATCGTCAGGAAGCTCTTGAAAGGGGATAACCTGTTCGATCTGTCAAACCAGCTCGATCAGTACCGCGATGGTTTTGTGGTGGCTGACATCAATGCCTACACCAATACCTTATGTTTCACCAATGGGCTGACGCTTGAGGTTGGGGATGCAAGCGGCGATGTGACTGAGAAGGCGCTGCGCCGCATCCAGATCCGTGAAGCGATCAGGGCGCACTTCGATAAAGAGAAAGAACTGTTCCAGCAGGGCGTGAAGGTGCTCACTTTGTTCTTTATCGACGAGGTAGCCAAGTATCGTGACTACGACCGGTCGGACGCAAAAGGTGAGTATGCGCGCATCTTTGAAGAGGAATACAAAAAACATCGCGATGAACTGCTGTCGGCAGAAGACGAAACACCTTACACGACGCACCTGAAAGGTATTTCCGCCACCGAAACCCATAAAGGCTATTTCGCCATCGACAAGAAAAGCAAGCGTGACATTGAGCCTTCAGTGAAGAAACGCGGCGAAAATAAGGGGCTGTCTGAGGACCCAGATGCTTACGATTTGATCCTGAAGGATAAGGAGCGGCTGCTGTCGCTGGATGAGCCGGTGCGTTTCATCTTTTCGCATTCGGCGCTACGCGAGGGTTGGGATAACCCAAACGTGTTTGTGATCTGCGCACTGAAGCACAGCGACAACACCATCTCGCGCCGCCAGGAGGTAGGGCGCGGTCTACGCCTTGCAGTCAACCAGCAGGGCGTGCGTATGGATCTGCCAGAGACCGTGCACGAGGTGAACGTGCTGACCGTGGTCGCCAGTGAGAGCTATAAGGAATTCGTGGCTGCGCTACAGAAGGATATCAGAGAGTCATTATCAACACGTTTGTGTGCGGTGAACGCAGCTTCTTTGACCGGCAAGCTGCTAAAGACGCCGACGGGTACTATTAAGGTTACAAAAGACCAGGCAATTCTTGTTGAGGACTATCTCATTCAAAACAAATACGTAGATGCGAAGCAGCATTTAACCAGTGCCTATCACCAGGCCAGTAAAGATGGAGTGCGGGCTGAACTGCCCGAAGCACTGACCCTAACCAATGAGCAAGTCTTTAGGCTTATCGACAGCGTTTCCAGCGAAAACCAGTTGCCCACCATCGGTGATGACCGCAAGCTCAAGAAGAACCAGCTCAATGACAACTTCCACAAACAGGAATTTAGGGAACTCTGGGCGAGTATTCATCATCAGGCGGTTTACAGCGTTGCATTCGACTCCTGTGAACTCGTGGACAAAGTGGTTAATGCGCTCAACGACGAAAATGCCGGGCTGCGTGTCACCCCGTTGTGGTACACCATGGAGCACGGCAAGCAGATCGATGCTGTGACTGCCGAGGAGATCAAGGACGGCACCGCATTTGAGCTAAAGTCCACGACCAGCGAAATCAACCACGCGTCCATCCATTCGCAGGTGCGCTATGACCTGATCGGCAAGCTGGCTGAAGGCACTGATCTTACGCGGTATACGGTGACACAGATTCTGAAGGGGCTTGATGCGGACATATTTGCACAGTTCAAAACCAGTCCGGAAAGTTTTATTGCCGAAGTCATCCGTTTGACCAACGAACAGAAGGCCACCGTCATCATCGAGCATCTACGCTATGATCCGATCGAGGAGAAGTTCGACCTTTCCATCTTTACCGATGGACAAGGCAGGCAAGACCTTCAAAAGGCAGTCGAAACGCGAAATCACCACATTTACGACTTGATCTTGCCAGATTCGGACAAGGAACGCTGTTTTGTTAAAGAACTGGAGAAAAGTGAGGAAGTTGTTGTGTATGCCAAGCTGCCCGGTGGCTTCAAGATTCCAACGCCAGTAGGTAATTACACCCCCGACTGGGCTATTTCCTTTAAGGAAGGAAGCGTAAAGCACCTCTACTTTGTAGCAGAAACCAAGGGGTCGATGTCTTCTCTGGAGTTGCGCAAGATTGAGGACGGCAAGATCCAATGCGCCAGGCGATTCTTCAGTGCGATGAACCAGCGATTTGCCCCTGATACCGTTAAATATGACGTGGTGTCAAGCTTCGAAAATTTGCTGGATAAGAATCTTTGACCGTAGCGCGCTCATCATCAGTAAATGGTTAGCCAGGCTTGCGAAAAGCAGCATAAAGAGCGTTCTTTGATCCGGTAACGCGGTATGATAGGCGCGCGACTACCTTAGGGTGTAAGTCACCTTAAGGCTCCGTGAAAAAGATGGTGGCTGTTTGCGGCTGCGTATTGCAGAGCCAGCGAGGGTGCTGGTATAAAGATGCCGCCGTCAGCAAGGTATCAACCGTTTGAATGGTCGTTATGCAGGGCAGGATGGCGTGCTAAGCGCAAACACCTACCCTGGGTGGGTGTTTGTGTGTTGTGCGAGGCTGACGTGCGTGTCGCACAAAAATACTTAAAGGAGCGAATTAAATGAATAAAACTGATCTAATCAATGCCATTTCTGAGGAAGCCGAGCTTAGTAAGGCCGATTCGGCACGTGCACTGAATGCGTTCTTTACTGCTGTAGAGAAAACTCTGCAACATGGTGAAGATGTGGCTGTCGTTGGTTTTGGCACCTTCACCGTACGTGAGCGCGCTGCTCGTACAGGGCGTAACCCACAAACTGGAAAGACCATTCACATCAAGGCATCAAAAGTTCCTGCCTTCAAGGCTGGGAAAACACTGAAAGATGCTCTAAACTAGGCAGTCACGCTTGGTTTCGGGTGCTTAGCTCAGCGGTAGAGCATCGCCCTTACAAGGCGGTGGTCGTAGGTTCGATCCCTACAGCACCCACCAGAATAGTCGGAGCGGTAGTTCAGCTGGTTAGAATGCTGGCCTGTCACGCCGGAGGTCGCGGGTTCGA
>JAAXIA010000198.1 GCA_012270595.1 Rhodanobacteraceae bacterium
CTCTGAATAGATCAGAGATTCCCTAGAAGAAAGTCACAATGCGTTGATTACCCTTTGGTAAAGAAAAAAATTTTTCTTTACATTCGCTGGCAGATTTCCTAAGGTGTGACGGTTCATGCTCAGGATCTGAATTTGGCGGATGGATATTGTTTTCATTGAAGACTTGCGTGTCGAGACAGTCATTGGCATCTACGACTGGGAGCGTCGCGTGCGGCAAACCCTGTCGCTTGATATCGAGATGGCTTTTGACAACAACCTTCCGGCTTCCCATGATGATATTGCACTTGCCCTGAACTATAAGGATGTCGCCAATCGCATGATAGACTACATCAGTCAATCCCGGTTTAGTCTGTTAGAGACCCTGGCCGAACGCTGTGCGGCGATGCTTCGCGAGGAATTTGGCACGCCCTGGGTGCGGCTGAAACTGGTCAAGCCGGGTGCCGTGCGCAATGCAGCTTCGGTGGGCGTGTGTATTGAACGGGGAGACCGACACGGGTAAGACGTAAGGTGGGCCAAGGAGTGAGATCCACGATCCATCGCGGTATCCAGCAGATAAGCGTTTTGTAAAAAATATGCAGCCGGTGACTTATGCAGTGCCATCTTTGTGGCAGGCAATACCGACGCCCACCAATGTGCCCAGCAAAGCACCTGCCATCACATCACTTACAAAGTGGTAATACATACCGACCTGGCCGATAGTGACCAGTGCCGCTAGCAAGGCCCATAACCAGCGTAGTTTTGGAAATAAAAACCACATACTGGCGGCAAATGAAAAAATAAACGTGGCGTGACCTGAAGGAAAGGAAGCGTAAGTACTGCCGGAGGTAAACCAGTGAAACCCGTAGGCATGCCCGTTTAACAATGAGGGATTGTGGCATACCCAGGTTTCAGGCCAGCAGCGCCCGAACACGTACTTCAAAAACTCCTTCAGAAACTGGCCAATAGCCACAGCATTACATGTTAAAACCAACTTTTTATCCAGGTTTCCGACCTTGCGACTAAACTTCTTCAGAAAGTAATAGATGTAGTACAGGACAATCAGTTTTTTTAAAATGTCGGTGATGGTGTTGGCGCATAGCTTAAGTCCTGGCAGGTGTCTGGAGTGATGTGCCGCTAAAAACCAGACCGTCTGCCGGTCAATAAACAGGTAGCTAAGTACAATAAGGCAAGCGCTAATCACTGACAGATAAAACAAGTGGATGCCATCCATCTTGGTACATGGCATAACTGGTCCCGCCTCAAATAGAAAAAAGAATGATGAGTAACACTGTAACCTGCGTATAATACTCGAAACCGAAAAGCAGGGTGTCTTTAACCCGCGGGTCAAAAGCAGGCGCGATGCAGACCACTTTCCAACACCTGATCCATCTTTCGTGGGTACACACAACACTGGCGCTGCTTGCCCTGGGCTTTTTGTCTTGGATGGCAGCTGTACTGGCCTTGCGCCTGATGCCCCGGCTGATGCGTGGCATCATCGAGCACACTAGGTGGCGCTGGGAAGACGCGTTGCTCAAACGCGGCATCTTTCGCTGGGTGGCGCGCATAGCGCCGGTGCTGGTGATGCAGCAAGGTATCGAGCTAGTGCCTGGCCTTCCGGCCAGGGTGCTACAACTGGTATCCAATGTTACCGAAGCCTTGCTGACGCTCTTTTTGGTTATGGCACTTAGCTGCACGTTGTTGGCGTTCCACGATTTGTACCGCGAAACGCCACGTGGCCGACAGCGTTCCATCAAGGGTATTGTGCAGCTGGTCAATATCGGCTTGTTCATCATTGCCGGACTACTCATCATCACCCTGCTAACCGGCGAACGGGTGGGTCTGTTGCTATCCGGCCTTGGTGCTATGTCGGCGGTGCTGATACTGATTTTCAAGGATACCATTTTGGGCTTTGTCGCTGGCCTGCAATTATCTGCCAACGACATGCTGCGTGTTGGTGACTGGATTGAAATGCCGCAACTCAATGCCAACGGTAATGTGATCGACATTGCCCTGCATTCTGTAAAGGTGCGTAATTTTGATAAAACCATCACCACCATACCCAGCTGGCGGCTGATTTCGGATTCCTACAAGAACTGGCGGGGTATGAATGAAACCGGTGGTCGACGCATCAAGCGCGCGCTCTTTATTGACGCCACCAGCGTGCGTTTTCTCCCTGACGATAAGCTGGATCAGCTTTCCCATCTGAGTTTACTGGCCGATTATATACAGACGAAACAACAGGAATTAGAGCGGCGGAACCGTGCACTTGGCGATGCCGGAAAGACCGTCGGCAACCATTATCGCCTGACCAACCTGGGTACTTTGCGTGCCTATGTGCTGGTCTATCTACAGAATCACCCGCGTATCCACCACACGATGACCTGCATGGTGCGCCAGCTCGATAGCAGTCCGCAGGGGATCCCCATTGAGCTATACTGCTTCACTACCACAGTAGTGTGGGATGAGTATGAAGGTATCCAGAGCGATATTTTCGACCATCTGTTCGCGATTCTTCCCGAGTTTGGTCTGCGGCTTTATCAGCAGCCGTCGGGTTATGATATGCAGACCGGTTTAATGCACCATGAGGTGGTCGACAGGGTGGTTTGACCTTCTTTGAAGAGATGATAATGGCCCGTGTTTACCTTAGCCTGGGTTCCAACCTGGACCCGCTGCATCATCTTCCCATCGCGCTGGATAAATTACGCACGGCGTTTGGCAAGCTGGATGTTTCACCAGCCTATCGCAACAAATCCTTGGGCTTTGAAGGCCCTGATTTTGTTAACATGGTGGTGGCGCTGGATACCGATCTTGATCCGTATGCGCTTAACGATGGCCTGTATGCCCTGGAAAAAGCTCAGGGTCGTTGCCGCAGTCAGGCGCGTTACGCCAATCGCACGCTGGATATTGACATTATGATTTACGATGATCTGGTTATTCATGACGGTCCAGGTCACCTAAGTATCCCGCGCAAGGAATTACAGCATGCCTTCGTATTGAAGCCACTTGCCGATCTCGCCCCCGATCTGCGCCACCCCACTTTAGGACTTACTATGGCGGTGCTGTGGGCTGGCTTTGCCCATAAACAGGAAGTGCTTGAAGAAATTTCGCTTGAATAAACCGGGCTGGTTCGGTTAGCCCTGGCATTTGTTATTTTCCATGGGGCTGCGTGCTGCCGCGTCGGTGCAGTCATTCATGTCATGTAAAAGGCCATTTACCTTCAATGAACCAAAGCATAGATACACCACCTGTTGCCGATGAAAACAGGTTGATTGCCGAACGACGTGAAAAGCTCAGCGTGTTGCGTGGGCAGGGCGTGGCATTCCCTAATGATTTCAGGGTAGACGGTTTTGCCGGTGATCTGCAGGCCCGCTACGCCGATAGTGAAGCCTTCTCCCCTGAAGTTATCGCGTCGTTGGTGCGGCGGGTGAAACTGGCTGGTCGCATGGTGCTCAAGCGGATGCAGGGTAAGGTCAGTTTTGTGCAATTGCAGGATATGACAGGTCGCATCCAGCTGTTCATTCATGCCGCGAGCGTGGGTGAGGCTTACATAGCATTCAAGGATTGGGATATAGGGGACATCATTGGCGTCGAAGGCTTGATGATGCGCACCAAAACAGGGGAATTATCGGTAAGAGTCGATACGTTGCGCCTGTTAACCAAGAATCTGCGTCCATTGCCTGACAA
>JAAXIA010000009.1 GCA_012270595.1 Rhodanobacteraceae bacterium
AGCGCCAACGCATAAGTGAACATGGTCTAATGCCGCCCAAAGCGCTGGGCTTTACCTGGTACAACCAGGCTGATCTCGGAGTGCAAATAAAAGCCGACTTCGACTGGTGGGGCAAAAAACAGGCCGCCATCGATGCCGCGCTGGATCAGGCGCATGCCGCCCAGGCCAAACGCAACGCGGCAGCGCTCATTATTGAGCACAAGGTAGCCGCGACTTACTTCGGCTACCTTGCCGATCAGGCCCGCCTTGCATTGGCACGCCAGGCCGTCAACATCCAGCGGCAATGGCTGCGTATCGCCCACCTTCGGGTAGCGCAGCGCGTTGATGACCCTGATACCCTATGGCAGGCCACATCCCGCCTGGCTAACGCACGCCAGGCATGTATAGCCATCGCCAGTTCAGCCCGTATTCGCATTATCTCACTGGCAGCACTCATTGGCGTGCCAGCGAAAGAACTACCTGCGCTCAAGCCCCATCCACTTCCAGCAGTCAGCAGCGCCTTACCTGCGAACGCATCTATCGATCTGGTCGCCCGTCGCGCGGACATCACTGCAAGTCGCTGGCAGGTGGAAGCGGCCATAAGACAGACTGAACGCGCCCGTGCGCAGTTTTTCCCGGATATCAGCCTTACTGCCTTGATTGGATTGTCCAGTACCAACCAGGGTGTCCCAAGGATGTTTGGTGGCAATGGTAGCGGCGGGAACCTGGGCAATCTGTTTAAAACCGGCAGTCGTGTCTTTAACCTGGCACCAGCGATCCATTTGCCCATTTTTGAGAGTGGCAGACTCAAGGCGGCCTACGGGGTAAGCCGTGCCCAGCTTGATACTGCAGTGACCCAATACAGGACTATCGTCAATGATGCCGTACGCGAGGTCGCCACCCAGGCAATCATGGCTCAACACATGGCGGCGCGTCGTGTTCAGCAAAGCATCCTGCTACATGCTGAACATGTGCTGTTTACCCATGCCGAGGCGCGTGTGCAGCAAGGGGTACGTGATATTCGGGTTCGCCTTGCGGCCCATGTTCAGTATCTTGGACAAGAAGACGCTGCCATCCAGTTGCACGCACAAGCCTTAAGTATCGACCTGGCACTCATTAAGGCGCTAGGCGGCGGCTATCGCACACCCAGCACTACATCTATACCCTCACCCTATCAAAGAAGCCACTGCCTATGAGTGCCAAGCAGACCAACGACTCGCCCAATCATCACAACCAGGATAGCGGTATGGCAGCAAAGGATCCGGTCAAGCGTCGGCGTAGTTTGCTCATCGTTGCTGGTATATGCACACTCATCGCCTTGACCTGGATCCTGTTATGGCTTTTCATGTTTTCCACCCGGCGCAGCACGGACAACGCCTACGTTAATGGTCATCAAATCAGTATCTCATCACAGGTTCCCGGTACTGTCACCGCGATTCTTGTCGGTGATACTGAGTATGTGAAAGCTAATCAGACCCTGGTGCGACTGGATAGTACCGACGCTGATATCCGTCTTCTTCAGGCCCGCAGTGCATTGGCTCTGGCCGTACGTCAGGTACGCAGGCAGATCGATACCGCCGCCAGTGCCGATGCCATCGTTACCATGCGCAAAGTGGAGCTCAAGCAAGCCCGTACCGACCTGAAACGCCATTTGCCGTTACTGGCCGCGCAGGCTGAAGCAGCCGAAATCGTGCAACATTTGCGTGACGCAGTTATTCAGGCTCGCGCCGCAGTCCACACCGCCGAAGCGAATGCGCGAGCTGCGCATAGTGCCATCACTGGTCACGACGTTGCCCACAATCCCGTTGTGGAACGTGCCCGTGCCCAGTTTCGCGCGGCCTGGGTCGCGGCGGCACGTAATACCATCATTGCCCCGGTTTCCGGTTACGTGGCACAACGCAGTGTGCAACTGGGTAACAACGTAGTGCCTGGACAACAACTCATGACCATTTTGCCATTACATCATCTATGGGTGGAGGCCAACTTCAAGGAAAACCAGCTGCATCACATCCGTATCGGTCAACCGGTAAAAATAACCACTGACCTCTATGGCAACAACGTGGTCTTCCATGGCAAGGTAGCCGGCCTTGGCGCCGGTACCGGCAGCGTGTTCTCATTGCTACCGGCACAAAATGCCACCGGCAACTGGATCAAGGTAGTCCAGCGTGTACCCGTACGTATCACCTTAAACGATCACGAACTGGACCAACATCCACTACGTTTGGGCCTTTCCGCCCATGTTGTAGTGAATATTCGTCACGACCATGGGGCTGTACTCACAAAAGGCCCTGCCCTGCCCACTGCCGTCACCCATGTTTACGAGCATATCGCCGCGCGTGCTGATGCGCAGGCACGCAAGATCATCCACGCCAACCTCACCACGCACGTGCATTGAGCTGGGCCATGCGTCCCTACCCCACCATGACCACCCACCCTACTGATACCACTGCCACACTCAAACCCCTACGGAGCATGCCCCTCGCGCTGCTTACCATTGCCGTCGCATGCAGTACTTTCATGGAAATACTGGATATGACTGTAGTCAACGTGGCGGTGCCGCATATTGCGGGCAGTCTGGGAGTGAGCCTTAACGAAGGCACCTGGGCCATCAGCTCCTACGCGCTGGCCAGCGCGGTGATGCAACCGCTGACCGGATGGTTGGCGCGACGCTTCGGTGAAGTACGTACTTTTACCTTCTCGGTGTCGCTGTTTGTAATCTTTTCCACACTTTGCGGACTAGCTACCAGC
>JAAXIA010000147.1 GCA_012270595.1 Rhodanobacteraceae bacterium
GTGGTGCTGGTATTACCCTGGAATATCACGCGGCGTACGTAGATGCGGTGGCCTGGCTGGATATAGAAGATCACATTGACCCTATGGTTTTTTTTATCCAGTTTGGGCGTGGTAGTGATTTGGGCGTAGGTATAGCCGACGTTCGCCAACCTGGCTTTCATGGCGTTCTTGCTGGCTTCGATGGTGCTTCGGTTAAAGGTTTGTCCAACCTTTAAGGTAATGAGCTTGCGCAGGTTTTTCTCAGGCAGGATGAGTCTGCCAAGCAGATGCACGGCAGAGACTTTGTAGACGTTGCCTTCTTTCACATCGGCACTGATGTAGATCGACTGCTTGTCTGGTGAAATGCTCACTTGTACCGCATTTAAGTTGAAGTTGGCATAACCACGATCCAGGTAGAATGATTGCAGGCGATCAAGGTCACCTGAGAGCTTCTCCCTCGAATACCGATCATTTCTTGAATACCACGACCAGGCGTTGGTTGTGCCTGATTCGAAGGTGTCCAGAATTTTCTTATCGCTGAAAGTGTGATTTCCGACAATGTTGATCTCCTTGATTTTTGCCACTTCCCCTTCGCGGATTTCAATATCGATGGCCACGCGGTTGCGATCCAGGCGGGTGACATGAGTGAGCACAGCGACGTTGTATTTTCCCCTGCTGTGATATTGCTGGACCAGCTCCTGCTGGATACGATCCAAAGCCAGGCGATCAAACGTGTCACCCTCAGCCAGACCAATGGATTTTAGCCCTTTTTTCAGCGCGTCGGTTTTGATGTCGTGATTACCACGGATATGTAGCTTCGCAATCGATGGGCGTTCCTTCACCTTGATGACCAGCACATCGCCCTGGCGTTCCATTTCCACATTACTGAAAAAATGGGTCCGATACAGTGCGCGGATGGCTTCCTGCACCGTGCCATCAGTGAGTCGTTCGCCCCGGTGGAGCGGAAGGTAGTTATATATCGTGCCGGCGGGAATGCGCTTAAGACCATCAATACGGATGCTGGAGACAACAAACGGCTCAAATCCAAGGACGTGGCTGGACACAGAGGCAAGCAGGATCAGTGCGGCGATACGCTTCATCGACGATTCCGGTAGGTTATTTCACTAGAGCTAAAAGGTAAGGTTATGACAGGTGGGTGATGATTTGCACGGCCGGATGCACGTCGTCTGGCCACGTGATCAGCGGCTTACTTATTGCAGGGTTGGCACGGTATCACGTGGGCACGAGGAGTCGGTAAAGGTCGTTATAGAACGCAAGTCCCATTAGCGTGAGCAACAACACCAGACCGAAGGACTGACTGATATGCATGGCGCGCTGGCTGACTGGACTGCCTTTGACCAGTTCGATGAGGTAGTAAAGCAGGTGACCGCCGTCCAGGATTGGTATGGGCAACAGATTCAGAACGCCCAGACTCAGCGAGACCAGGGCCAAGAAATTCAGAAATGAAGCGAGCCCCATACTGGCCGATGCACTGGCCATTTGCGCAATACCAATAACACCCGAAAGGTTACGGGTGGAAGCGCGGCCATCGAGCATTTGGCCAATCATGCGGAATACACTCGTGATTTTTTGCCAGCAAAGATCCAGGGATGCTGATAGGGCAGGCAGTGGGCCATAGCGTTCAACGACCATTTGCGGCGGCTTTGCTCCCACCCCGATCAGCCACCTGGGCGCTTGACCGGCGCGGGATACCTTGTGAGCACGCACATTAAACTGCATCGGCCTGCCTTGGCGCTCGATCCGAACGGACAGTCGCGGGGAGTGGGCGGCTTCGGTAGAGATTAGCTTGACGAGATCAGCAAAATTGGCAACATGGATACCGTTCACGCTAAGGAAACGGTCACCACTGTGCAGACCAGCCAAGGCTGCGGGTTGACCGGGCCTGACAGTAGCTGCGACGGCGGGGGGCGGCGCAGGTCGCATGCCGAGCTGGGCAAGATCGTGACCGATGTCCTGACCGGCGGGAAGTGTATTGAGTGGTAACAAAACACTGCGTTCTTTGCCATCGGCACCACGCACGCGCAGCGGTAGCGGGGTGCGGCTGAGCAAAGCCTCAACAATAAGGTTCAGGGAGCGATTCCAGGTTTTGACCCGGGTGCCATCGATGCTTAACAGGTGATCATTGGGCAGGATACCGGCACGCATCGCCATGCTTTGTGGTGTTGCGATGACAATCGGTGCGTAGGCTTTGGTACCTAACATAAACATGCACCAGAACGCTACAACGGCAAACACCAGGTTGAATACCGGACCTGCCAGTACGATGGCAATACGTTTTGATACGGGCTGGGTGGTAAATTCCTGTGAGCGTAACGAGGGAGGCACCTCACCCTCGCGCGCATCGAGCATTTTTACGTAGCCACCGAGCGGGATAGCCGCGATCTGATACTGGCAACCGTCATGTCCAACACGCTTCCAGATGGCCTTGCCAAAGCCCACCGAAAAACGCAGCACCTTGACGCCACAACGCCGCGCAACCCAGAAGTGACCAAACTCGTGGAAGGTCACCAGTACGCCAAGTGTAACCAGCAACCAGAATACTGAATCAAAAAAGTTTGTCATTGGCCCATTTTATCAGTAAGTGCGGTGAAGGGCGCGCCGCGCAGCAGCACGGGCGATTCGGTCACGTTCGAGCAATCCAGGAAGATCGACGACGGCTTGTGTTGGCAGTTCCGTAAGTACCGACTCGACAACTTCAGCAATGGATAAAAAAGGTAACTTGCCGGCAAGAAACGATTCCACCGCAACTTCGTTGGCAGCGTTCATGACCGCTGGAGCGTCGCCGCCAGCGCGCAGGCTTTGAAATGCGAGGCTGAGGCAGCGAAAGTTGGTCAGATCCGGTCTTTCGAAATGCAGCGGTCCAACCTGGTTTAAGTGAAGTGTTGGCACTCCTGAGTCGATCCGTTCGGGCCCGGCCAGAGCCTGTGCTAGTGCAGTGCGCATGTCTGGGTGACCGAGTTGAGAAAGGATTGAACCGTCCACGTACTCCACCAGCGCATGCACTAAGCTTTGCGGATGAACCAGCACTTCAATGGCATGAGGCGGCGCGCCGAACAGGTAATGCGCTTCGATCACTTCCAGCCCCTTGTTCATCAAGGTAGCTGAATCTACCGAAATTTTGCGTCCCATCGACCATATGGGATGCCGACAGGCTTGCTCTGGCGTGACGGTTAACAATTCGTGGCGGTCACGGCCATGGAGTGGGCCACCTGAGGCGGTCAGAATCAGTCGGCGCACACCTGTCTGGTGTAAATCGGGGCGCCCGCCGGGCAGGCATTGAAAAATGGCATTGTGCTCTGAATCCACCGGAAGCAGCTCACCGCCACCCTGTTCAAGGGCTTCCAGTAGTAGACCGCCAGCCATGACGATGGACTCCTTGTTGGCCAGCAGCAGACGCTTGCCGGCGCGGGCGGCGGCAAGCGAAGGCATCAACCCGGCAGCGCCGACGATACCTGCCACCACGGTGTCACATTGTGGACTGGCGGCGGCAGTGGCCAGGGATTCCATGCCACTTGCTATGTCACAGCGCACGCCGGCACGGTGCAGGCGGGTGGCCAGTTCCTTTTCCAGGCTGGGGTCGGCAATAACCGCGAGATCGGGTCGATGGATGGCGCACAGCTCACTTAGTGCTGTGACGTTACGGTGGGCGCTAAGTATGCTGGCGCGGAACCGGTCAGGGTGCCGGGTGACCACATCCAGCGCACTTTTGCCGATAGATCCGGTGACGCCGAGGATGGCGACCTGGCGTATGGCGGTCACGATATCACCTTGCAGTGCTGGAGTATAAGCAGGCCCAGAGTAAATATGGGCAAGGCGGCAAACAGGCTGTCAAGACGATCAAGCAGACCGCCGTGACCGGGAATCAGTGAACCTGAATCTTTCTGTCGTGCGTGACGTTTCAACAGACTTTCCAGCAGGTCACCAACGATAGATGCGACTGCCGTCAGCAAGCCAAGTAGCATCAGACCAAGCAAAGGCCAGCCACGCAGACCAAGCAGGCAGTAGCCGCTGAGTACGCTAATGGCCATGCCGCCTGGCACGCCGGCGTAGGCACCGGCCCAGGTTTTTCCGGGACTGATCTGTGGTGCCAGTTTGCGCCGACCAAAACGGCGACCACTGAAGTAAGCAGCGGTATCTGCCCCCCAGATCGTAAACAGAACAAGCAAAATCCATAGCACATTGTGGTGCAGGCAGTGGTTATTGTGAAGTTCCTGTATGGCTATCCAGGCTGGCACGATGACAAAGACGCCAGCCAGTAGTTTTAGCCGTCGGTTTTCCCGTGTGGGAGCAGCGCCAAAGCTGATATGGCGCAGCCAGGCGCACGCCAGTAGCCACCAGGCTGTGCCGGCAAGCAGCAGCAGAAGCCATAGCACTGGATTACGCAACCACCACAACAAGATGAACAAGGCGGTCAACACCACCACTGCGACAGCACGGGCAAACGGTGATACAAGGCCGGCCAGTTGGCTCCATTCCCAGGTCGCACCGAGGCAGAGCGTGGCGGTGAGCACAGCAAAGAGTTGAGCTGGTGCGAACAGAACGACAAGTGTGGCAACCAGAATCAGGATAACGGCGGTAATGACGCGTTGTACTATCATGCGCTGTCTTGTTGGCGGCGGGTTGTCTGACTCCCAATGCGTCCGTAGCGACGTTCGCGACGCCCGTAATCGTCAACGGCTTTTTGCAGGCAATGACGATCAAAATCAGGCCATAACGTATCAGTGAAGTGCAGTTCGGTGTAGGCCATTTGCCACAGCAGAAAATTGCTGATCCGGTGTTCACCGCCGGTACGGATAAGCAGGTCTGGTGGGGGCAAATCAGACAGGTTCATTCGGCATCCCAAGGCAACTTCGTCGATATCTTCAATTTTCAGTTCTCCGCGCACCACGTCGGCGGCAGCACGGCGGGCGGCTTGGCTAATGACCCAGCGCCCCCCGTAACTCACCGCCAGATTCAGATTCAGTTTCTTGTTTTTGGCGGTGTGGGTTGCGACCTCGTGCATACGACATTGCAGTGACTTGCTAAAGGCTTCCAGATCGCCGATGAAGCGTAGGCGGACAGATTGCTCGTGTAGTGCGTCTACTTCTTTGTCCAGCGCGTTCATAAAAAGGGCCATTAGTGCGCGCACTTCGCTTTCTGGACGCTGCCAGTTCTCACTGGAGAAAGCAAATAGGGTTAATGTTCCAATCCCTTGGCGCAGGCAGCCTTCTACTGTTTCGCGCATCGCTTTTTTACCGGCGCGGTGGCCGAAGCTGCGAGGTTGGTTACGCAGTCGTGCCCAGCGTCCGTTACCGTCCATGACGATGGCGATGTGACAGGGAAGAGTCGAAGTGGCATTCATGGGGGCGATTGGGAAGGGTCTGCCTTGGCGAAGATGAGGGTTTTGAGTAGTGCAATGCCCCTGGTGGAAAGTATATTGCCCGGGTTGGGGAAATCTGATGCCAGATTCGCTTAAGATTTCCGGGTGTCTCGTCCTGAATGATCGACCTGGCCGCTTCAAAAAAAGGGGGGAGGGGAGCACACCAGCTGGCAGCCCGCTGGCCTGGTTTTACCAGGGGTTACATGGTGAGCAGTTCGCTTTCTTTAGCCTTCACCACAAGGTCTACTTCCTTCGCAAAATGGTCGGTGAGTTTTTGTATCTCATCGCCACTCCGGCGCTCGTCATCCTCGGTGATGCGCTTGTCTTTGAGACATTCCTTGATGTGCTGCAAGGCATCCCTGCGTACGTTACGAATGGCAATCTTGGCGTTTTCGCCTTCTTGGGCGACACGCTTGCTTAGCTCGTGGCGTCGCTCCTCGGTGAGTGGCGGTATGTTTAGGCGGATCACCATGCCTGCGGTGGTCGGTGTGATGCCAATATCTGAACTCATCAGAGCC
>JAAXIA010000057.1 GCA_012270595.1 Rhodanobacteraceae bacterium
CTTGCTCAGAACATCCATTGATCAGGTATTCCCTAGTATGTCTAAAAAAATCATTCTTCCTGGTGGAGCTGGTCTGGTTGGGCAAAATCTGATAGCGCAGTTAAAATCGAAGGTCTATGCGACTATTGTTGTGCTGGACAAGCATCGCCATAATATGAATGTACTTAAACAACTTCACCCAGATATTATTGTGGAGTACGCAAACCTCGCTGAATCAGGTGAATGGCAAAAACATTTCGCTGATGCGGATTGTGTAGTGATGTTGCAAGCACAAATTACCAGCAAGAACTACCAGGATTACGTTCGAAATAACATCGACTCAACCCGGCTTATTATAAATACCATCAAAACCCATAAGGTGCCTTACTTGGTACACATCAGTTCTTCTGTAGTAGCATCGGTCGCCGATGATTTCTATAGTAATTCCAAGAAATACCAGGAAAACATGGTATTGGAAAGTGATATTCCATCCATCATTTTACGTCCTACGCTGATGTTCGGCTGGTTCGATCGCAAACACCTTGGCTGGCTATCTCGTTTTATGAAAAAAGTACCATTGTTTCCTATTCCCGGACTTGGTCGCTATATACGACAGCCCCTGTATGTTGGTGATTTTTGCAATATCATTATTAGCTGTATTATGGATCATAATTATCGCGGCATTTATAACATATCTGGGCACGAATGCATCTATTATATAGACATTATCCGTGAAATCAGGCGTGTCACCAATACAAAAAGCTTGATATTGCCTATTCCTTATGCATTTTTTCGTGCCTTGCTTTGGCTTTGGGCGCGGTTTGACAAGAATCCGCCCTTTACCACGCAGCAACTAACTGCATTGACTGCCGGGGATGAATTTGATATTATTGACTGGCCTGGTATTTTTGATGTTCCTTGTACTCCTTTCAAACTTGCTGTGAATGAAACTTTCAATGATTCACGTTATAGCAATATTGTATTGGATCGTTAATCATGACACAACGCATTGCAGTATTGGGCGCTGGTCCCATGGGCCTCACCGTGGCTTACCAGCTTGCACTTACGGGTCATCAGCCTGTCTTGTTTGAAGCGGATGACCGGGTAGGTGGTATGAGCGCAAGCTTTGATTTTAATGGTCTGGAAATTGAACGTTTTTACCATTTCCATTGTACTTCGGATCTTGATTTCTTGCATATGCTGGACGAGCTTGGTATAGCTGAAAAGATGCGTTGGACTGAAACCCGGATGGGGCAATGGTTTCAAGGACGTTTGCAGCCTTGGGGAAACCCCCTGGCTTTGCTTAAGTTTTCTCCTTTGAGTTTAGTGGCGAAGTTGCGTTACGGGCTGCATGCCTTCGCGTCTACCAGGCGTCATGACTGGCGTGCACTGGATAACATGGACGCCAGTAGCTGGATAAAGCGCTGGGTAGGCAAGGAAGCCTTTGAGGTATTGTGGCGGCGCCTTTTCGAGTGCAAATTCCACGATTACACGCCTTGCCTGTCAGCGGCCTGGATCTGGGCGCGTATACGTCGTCTTGGTCGCTCTCGTTACTCCATCTTTCGCGAAAAACTGGGTTACCTTGAAGGTGGGAGTCACACTTTGCTAAGTGCATTAAAAGCCGCGATAGAGGCGCACGGTGGTCACATCCGGCTAAATGCGCCCATTGAAAAAGTAGTGATAACTGGTAACCAGGTGTCTGGTGTACAGGTCGCGGGTCAGATAGAAGCCTTTGAAAAGGTTATCAGTACCATTCCACTGCCTTATGTAACGAGACTTATGCCGGGTTTGCCCGTAGATATTTTAGAAAAAACAAGCTCGATCAAGAATATTGCGGTGGTATGCGTGATTGTTAAACTCAAGGAAATGGTGAGTGAAAACTTCTGGTTAAATATCAATGATCCGGAGATGGATATTCCCGGCCTGGTTGAATATAGCAATCTACGCTCACTGGAGCATACCATCGTCTATGTACCGTTTTACATGCCCGGTGAGCATCCCTCTTACAGGGATGCTGATGAAATCTTTATCGAAAAGGTACAACGCTACCTCAAGAAAATTAATCCTGCGCTAAAAGATACGGATTTTATTGACATGCGCGCCAGCCGTTATCGCCATGCACAACCAGTTTGCACGCCCGGGCATCTGAAAAAATTACCGCCGGTTGCTTTGCCGGTAAAGGGATTATGGGTGGCCGACACTTCCTATTACTACCCGGAAGATCGTGGTATATCGGAAAGCATCAGATTTGGACGAAAGCTGGCGAATATGGCTATACGCCAACTTTCCAGGGAATCTTCGGAAGTATGATTAAAATCCAGTTCCTTCTTTATCTGGCTGCTGGTACCAGCGCTTTCATTTTAAGCTTCTTCTCACGTTTTTTCTTCAGTCTCTTTTTTGATTACGGCGTAGCGGTTTCTTGCTCTTACCTGGTGGGAGCACTGACCTCTTTCATACTGATGAAAAAATATGTATTCAAGGCAAGTGACAGGGCGCTTGCCTTGCAAATTGCCCGATTTACACTGGTCAATATACTTGGTTTTTTACAGGTGCTTTGTATTAGCCTTTTTCTGAAAATAAAGCTACTTCCACACTTTAACATTACTGGCCATGAGGCGGAAGCACTTGCTCATTTTCTTGGCCTGTCTACATTGCCATTTAGCTCTTATATGGGGCATAAATTTTTAAGTTTTCGCTAGAGGGCGCCAAAAAAACGGCACTCTTTCAGTCCTGACGTGCCATCCACTTTTGATCTCGTTCAGAATGAACTTATTTCAGGAATACTGATCGCCGCTGGAACAGGATGACCTGTCTTTAGAGAAAATGCCACCCCTGGTTAACAACAGGGGATTAAGCAATTTTTCAAGCTGCGCCATGGGAAGGTCGGTCATTTCCAGGGCAACATCTAGTACAGGGCGATTCTCAAGATAAGCTTTTTTGGCAATGGCTGCCCCCCTTTCATAACCAATAATTGGATTAAGTGCGGTGACCAGCACAGGGTTCGTCGCCAGCACCTGTTCTAATCGCTTCCGATTGACAGTAAAACAGGCAATGGCCTTGTCGGCCAGCAGCTGTGAACCCTGGGCCAATATGGCAATAGATTCAAGTAGATTGAGCGCAATCAACGGTAACATCACGTTGAGCTGAAAATGACCACTTTGTCCGGCTATGCTGATACCAGCATCATGTCCAATAACGCGCGCGGCTACCATGGCAACAGCTTCGGGAATCACCGGATTGACCTTGCCTGGCATGATGGAAGAGCCTGGTTGCAAGGCTGGCAAGCTGATTTCACCCAGACCCGCGAGCGGACCTGAGTTCATCCAGCGCAGATCATTGGCAATTTTCATTAGTGCGATAGCAAGGCTTTTAAGCTGCCCGGAAAGCGCGACGGCTTCGTCCTGTGCGGCCATGCCCTCGCACGGGTTTTTCATTGGCTCAAATGGGACACCTATCAGCTTTTTCAGCTCGGCTGCGACAGTCAATGCAAAACGCGGGTCGGTGTTGATCCCGCTTCCCACTGCGGTACCACCCAGCGGCAAGCGGCGCAAGCGCTTAAGAGAGTCGGCGATACGCGCGCTGGCCGAAGTCAGCTGTGCGGCCCAGCCGGCGAGTTCCTGGCCGAAACTTATTGGCATCGCATCCATCAAGTGGGTACGCCCAGTCTTGGGAAGCGTGCGCAAGCCGCGCGCGCGATGAGTGATGCTCTGGCGTAAATGCTTTATTGCAGGTAGCAGGTTTTCCTGTGCGCTCAAGACCGCGCTAACATGGATGGCCGCAGGAATAACGTCGTTTGAACTCTGTCCGTAGTTGACATGGTCGTTGGGATGCACCTTGACGCCACTTTTGGCCGCCAGATGGGCAATCACCTCGTTGGCATTCATGTGGGTACTAGTGCCTGAACCCGTCTGGAAGACATCAACAGGAAACTGCGCGTCGTAGCGCCCTTCAGCGATAGCAAGCGCAGCTTGGCTTATGGCTT
>JAAXIA010000102.1 GCA_012270595.1 Rhodanobacteraceae bacterium
GATACGGGCATCCCGCCGGGTATGGCACCAGCCGGTTTTTTCGGTCCACAGGCACAGCAGCTCGCGCAACCATCGCTACAGTTACCGGTGGCCTCCTTAGGTTGCAAGCATCGGGCTAGAGTACCGGCCAAACGTGAGCGCCCGCGACGTCCAAGACTGATTGAAGCTGCCGCGAACCAGCGATGTGACAGTTGCGGTGCCAGCTTGCAAAACGCTACCCAGGCACTAACCAGAACAATCAAGCCCACCAGCACATATTGTACAAAGAGTCCGATGTTCATAGCAAAGCACTCGCTATCTGATAAGTAATAAACGACGCTACGTAAGCAATCACAAAACTATAACCAAACCAGATCGCCGCATTGCGCCAGGAATCTGTTTCGCGCTTGATGATGGCCATCGTGGACATGCACTGAGGCGCATAGGCAAACCAGGCCATCAACGACAAAGCACTAGCCAGTGTAATATGCGAAGCCAATGCCGGGCCCAGGCTAAGCTCACTGGCAACAGCGTACACCGTGGCCAGCGCAGAAACCGCTGTTTCACGCGCCGCAAAGGCAGGAATCAAAGCCAGGCTCATCTGCCAGTTAAACCCAATCGGCGCAAAGAGATACACCAACGCACGCCCCATGTAGCCGGCAAAACTGTAGTCAATAGCCGGGCCGGTAGCTCCAACAGGGGGTGCCGGAAAACTGGCTAACGCCCACATCAGTATCGTAAGCACCAGGATGATGCCGGTAAGACGCTTCAAAAAGATCATGCTGCGCCCATAAAGACCAATGGCCACATCACGCACTTTGGGAAGTCGGTAGGACGGCAGCTCCATCATGAGTGCGTGTTCACTCTTGTCGGGATGTATGCGCTTTAGTATCCAGCTGACCAGCATAGCACCGGCAATACCAGAAAAATACAATAAAAAAAGCACCATGCCTTGCAAATTAAAGGTGCCAAACAGTTCATGCGTGGGAATAAAAGCCCCAATCAGCAAGGTATAGACTGGAAGTCGCGCCGAACAGGTCATCAGTGGCGCAACCAGAATCGTTGCCAGACGTTCGCGTCGGTCAGTGATTGAACGCGACCCCATAATGCCGGGAATGGCGCAGGCAAAGCTGGAGAGCAGCGGAATAAACGAGCGTCCGGTCAACCCCACTGACACCATCACACGGTCAAGCAAAAAGGCAGCACGTGGCAGATAACCTGACTCCTCCAGAACAATAATGAAGAAGAACAGTGCCAGGATCTCAGGCAGGAAGCCGAGCACCGTCCCCAGACCACCACAAAGGCCATCGACGACGATCCCCTGTAACGGCCCTGCTGGCAACCACGTAGCCAGATGTGCTCCAAGCACACCAAAACCATCAGTAATCGCATCGGACATCGGTTTACCCACCGAATACACCGCCTGGAACACCAGAAACATCACCGTAACCAGGATGGCCATACCCAATACCGGATGCAGCGCCCAGCGATCCAGATTATCGTCCAGTCTGGCGGTTGATCGCGGCATAACGACACTGGAAGCAAGCAAATCGCGTACCTGCGCATGCAGGTCAACCTCATCACCCGGTAGCAGCGCGACAACCGGCAAAGGGCCGTCCATTGACGCGGCCAGTGCGTGCGCACCATCACGCTTCACTGCAACCGTTTCTACCACCGGCACACCCAATCGGCGCGACAACTGGGCTACGTCAATGCAAATACCACGGCGACGTGCCACGTCCATCATATTAAGGGCCACCATCACCGGTCGTCCCAACCGCTTTACTTCCAGTACGAAGCGCAGATGCAGCCGCAGGTTGGTCGCGTCCACCACGCAAACCACCAGATCAGGCGGAATCTCTCCAGGATGCTCCCCTTTTAGTACATCGCGGGTAATGCTTTCATCCAGACTCACCGTGTCCAGGCTATAGGCACCTGGCAAGTCAAGGATCTGCAAGATCCGCCCCGAGGGGGTCAGAAAACGCCCTTCCTTACGCTCGATCGTAACACCTGAATAGTTGGCAACCTTCTGGCGACTTCCTGTAAGCAGATTAAACAGCGCCGTCTTCCCACAATTAGGGTTACCGGCCAAAGCGATGCGTAGCGGCTGCGCATTCATGCGGCCTCCTGCATGCGTACACGAACTCTTTTGGCCTCATTACAACGCAAAGCGAAACGCGTCGAACCGACCTGAACCAATAATGGTTCTCCCCCCAGAGGACTGCGCGCAATTAAACGCACGACCTCACCCGAAACAAAACCCAGATCGCGCAGGCGCTGTGCAATCACATCGTCGACGCACACATCGCCAACGGACTCCACCACGGCAGAGGTACCTTTAACCAACTCATTCATAAGCATAAAAAAAGCTCCAGAAAATAAAAAGCTCCAGAAAATACTTTCTGTAAAAAACCATGTACATATAGTTATTATAATTGTTATCATTTTGCAAGACAATCATGGAGAACACGCATAGCATGGCAGCTGGCATAGCAGCTAGAATCAGGCACGGTCTTTGTGTCCCTCACTTGACCACGATACCCACGACGGGGAGTAGTGGCCAGCGTGCCTCACTGCACGTGCTAGCACCCCACCAAGGAGATTTCTGCATGCAGCTTGACCAGATCAAAGCCATCATCACCGGCGGCGCATCCGGCCTCGGCTACGCAACAGCCCAACATCTTGTCACCCATGGCAGCAAAGTAGCCCTGCTTGATATCAATAAGGAAAAAGCCCTGAGCGCAACGCGAGCACTAGGCGAGGCGACCAGCTTTCATCTGACCGACGTCAGTAGTGAAGATGCTGTCGCCAGTAGCGTCGCCACCGCAGCCAAGACCATGGGTGGACTCAATGT
>JAAXIA010000169.1 GCA_012270595.1 Rhodanobacteraceae bacterium
GGCTATGACTATCTGAATATCACCAAAGACGAAGATTTGCTGCGTAATCTACGTGTTCAGCTTGCTAAACTCAATGAGATGACGTTTTCAGATGCGGAATGGCAGCAGATGCAGACAAACTATCTAGCCAAGAAACATGAAAACATCGAGAAAAAAACCATCAGGATTCAGGAAGATTATATCTTTAACCTAACGCGTGATGATGGCACCACCAAGAATGTGCGGATTTTAGATAAGGATAACATCCATAACAACAGCGTGCAGGTGATCAATCAATATGAAACCGAAGGCGCACGCAAAAACCGCTATGATGTGACGGTGCTGGTCAATGGCCTGCCGTTGGTGCATGTGGAGCTAAAGCGGCGAGGTCTGGCAATTCGTGAGGCGTTTAACCAGATTGATCGGTATAAGCGCGATAGCTTCTGGGCTGATAGCGGCCTGTTTGGATATGTGCAGCTGTTTGTGATCTCCAATGGCACGCACACCAAATACTATTCCAACACCACCCGCTATGCTCATTCGGAAGAACAGCAAGAAGGTCGCAAGTCGCGTAAGATAACCAGCAACAGTTTTGAATTTACCTGCTGGTGGACGGATGCACAGAATAAACGCATTTCCGATCTGGTGGATTTTGCTAAGAGCTTCTTTTTAAAGCATTCGCTGCTTTCAGTCCTGACGCGTTATTGCGTGTTCACCTCCGACAAACTGCTTCTGGTGATGCGCCCTTATCAGATTGCCGCAGCGGAAGGCATCATGAACCGCATCGCTATGGCTACTAGCCACAAAAAGCTCGGTACCGTGGATGCTGGCGGCTATATCTGGCACACCACCGGCAGCGGTAAAACGCTGACCAGCTTCAAAACAGCGCAGCTTGCATCTCAACTTGATGGGGTGGACAAGGTGCTTTTTGTCGTTGACAGGAAAGACCTCGATTACCAAACAATGAGGGAGTATGACAAATTCAAGGAGGTTTCGGCAAATTCCAACGCTAGCACCGCTATTTTGGCGAGGCAACTTGCTGACCCGAACGCGAACATCATTATCACCACAATTCAGAAGCTAGCCAGATTCATCTCTGCCAATAAAGGCCACAGCATTTTTGACGGTCATATTGTATTGATATTCGATGAATGCCACCGTTCCCAGTTTGGCGAGATGCACAGATCCATTACCAAGGCTTTCAAGAACTATCATATTTTCGGTTTCACCGGCACGCCAATCTTTGTGGATAATTCTTCATCGGGCGGAAAGTCGCACCTAAAGACTACAGAACAGGCATTTGGTCAGAAGCTGCATGCCTATACCATTGTGGATGCCATCAATGACGGGAATGTGCTGCCCTTTCGTATTGATTACATCAATACGCTGAAGATGAAGGATGAAATTAAAGACAAAAAAGTGTGCGCCATTGATATTGAAAAAGCGGTAAACGACCCGCGGCGCATTGCTCAAGTCACCAATTATATTCTGGAACATTTTGAACAGAAAACGAAGCGTGATGGAGGTTCTTACTCTTTCAATAAGCTTTCCAATATTACGGAAGTTGTTTCAGATAAAGAGAAAGATGCTAGCAAAAAGATCAAAGAAATCCGGCATCAGGTTCGCTTGAACGGATTTAACTCCATCTTTGCAGTTAGCTCCATTGAGGTGGCCAAGAAATACTATAACGAATTCAAATCGAGGGATTCCCCGCTTGAAATAGCCACGATCTTCAGCTTTGGAGCCAATGAGGAAGACACCGAGGACGGTCTTCTGCCAGATGAAGATTTTGATACGGGCAGTCTGGATCAGACGTCCCGTGATTTTCTGGAGGCAGCGATAGCCGATTACAACAGCTCTTTTGGGACAAGCTACGACACGAGCGCAGATAAATTTGAAAATTACTACAAAGATTTGTCTCAGCGCATGAAGAACCGTGAGATTGATCTGCTGATCGTAGTGAATATGTTTCTGACCGGGTTTGATGCGACTACACTCAATACCTTATGGGTTGATAAAAACGTGCGTCATCACGGCCTGCTTCAGGCGTTCTCTCGCACTAACCGTATTTTGAACTCGGTGAAGACCTTTGGACATATCATCTGTTTCCGGGATCTGGAAGAGGCGACAAAAGACGCGCTATCAATCTTTGGCAACAAAGAAGCAGGCGGCATTGTCTTGCTGAAATCATACAAAGAGTATTACAACGGCTGGGAACAGGACGGCAAGCCGCAAAGGGGTTATGTCGACTTAATTACAGAGCTTCAGGAGCGTTTTCCCCTATCGTTATTTATTAAGGGCGAATGGGAAGAAAAAGATTTTATTAAACTGTGGGGTTCTATCCTTAGGCTACGCAATATCCTTGTATCGTTCGACGAATTTGCGGGGAATGAGGTTTTAGCCGAGCGTTATTTCCAAGACTATCAGAGCGTCTATCTCGACCTTTACGACAAATTCATAAAACATAAAGAATCAGACAAGGAAAATATCAACGATGACGTAGAGTTTGAAATAGAATTAGTGAAGCAGACCACGATTGATATTGGTTATATTCTTCAGCTGGTTGCCAAATATCAGGGGATGAAAGATAAAGAAATTCTGACTACCATTGACAAAGCAATGGATTCAAGCATTGAGCTGCGTAGCAAGAAAGAGCTGATTAAGCGTTTTATCAAGACACTAAATGTTCACAGTGATGTTGATAAAGAATGGCGAACGTTTACCAATAAAAACAGAGCAGAGGAGCTTGATCGCATTATTGCCGAAGAACACCTGAAGCCAGATCAAACCAAAAAGTATATTTCCAATGCTTTCCGAGATGGTTATCTGGAGTCAACTGGCACCACCTTCGCCGGGATTCTTCCGCCAGTTTCCATGTTTGGTAAAGATAATAGGCGTGCCAGGAAAAAGACCGCTGTACGGGATAGGTTGAAGGAATTTTTTGAGAAATATATGGGTGTTTAGAAAAGAAGGATTTATTTCATGCAATATATAAGCCAGCTTCTGCAGTCTGCCGCCGAACCAACCCATTGAGCTTACCCCCCCCCGCACCAACCCAGCGCATAAACTGTTTTGGCACTTTGCCGTGTTCCTCGTTGTTGGTTTTAATGCGCATTACCTGGTGCTGGAGTGCTCCATCGCCTGGATGGTAGGTGAGTGACTTGTGGGTGAATGATGCCAGCGTATCAAACCGGCCGTTTGTCAGCAGGGCATTGATCAGGCGAAGGACAGCGCGTTGCAGTCATCACGTGCGTTTTGTCAATGCGCCACTGGCGCAGGCATTTGGAAGGGGGTATAAAAAAGTTTGTTTGGTGTTAATGGCGGAGAGGGTGGGATTCGAACCCACGGTACGCTTGCACGTACGCCTGATTTCGAGTCAGGTACATTCGACCACTCTGCCACCTCTCCAAAGGGGCACCAAGAGCCGTGCGCTAAAGGGAGCTATCATAGGCTAATGCGATCCATCATGACAACAGGCGATGATTGAATTCGGGCATGGTACCCACGCGGGTTTGTGCCGTGTGTGCAATGAGGATACTTACTATGCTGACGCGTTATTGGGGCTGTTCCTGGTCATCGATGGCATGGGTGGTTATCAGCGTGGTGAAGTAGCTGCCGCACTGGCGCGTGAGCTTGTACTTGATGGAGTAAGGCGCAGCCTGGCGCTGGCTGAAGCTGTGCGCAAGGTCCAGACGCAGCTGTCTGGCTACCTGCGTGGCGGTATTGATAGTCCTCCGATGGGTGTGACTCTCGCTGCTCTGCGTCTGCATGGTGACGCCTATGAAGTGGTCTGTGTCGGTGATAGTCGTGTCTACGGGTGGCTATGTGGTATGGAGCGGATCTGCTTTGCCCCGGGCTGGATACCGCAGGGGATGGAAGCAAACCTGACGATGACAGCACAGCAAGCACGCCCAACCAAGCCATGTATGATGACCCAGGCATTAGGTATTACTTCCCCTGGGGACCTCAGCCTTGGTACGGCAAGCGGGGTGCTGAAACGAGGTATGCAGTTTTTGTTATGCAGCGATGGCCTGACCGAAGAACTTGGAGACAAGGTTATTACCGAGCTGGTAGGGCGCACTGATCTGGCTGCGCAAGAATGCGTGGATCAGCTTCTGCTGGCAGCCCTTGATGTTGGCGGGAGGGACAATATCACCGCTATTCTGGTTCGTGTAGATTGACAGGCGCCCGTCGGTATGGCGCTTCAGCCAGGTGGGCGTGTATTGTGGTGACGACGCTCGACAACGATGAACTCGCCTTCCAGGATCTTTCCCTGATGGGCAGTTTTTTTCCATTTTCTGGCGGCGCGTTTGAGACGCCATGTATGTAAGGTGATCCAGGCGCCGCTGATGACCAGCACGATAGCGCTTGTTATCAGACTGAAGATCAGGATCCCCAGACCGAAGGTCAGGAACCCACCGAACAGGGCCAGGCCAAGCAGTAAGGTCAGAGCCTTGATCAGCGGATGATGGGAACGGGGTGGTATGGAGTTGAGAACGAAGCGCATATGTCGCATATGTAGTGAGACAGGATGCTAAAATGGTGACGTGTTCTTCTGGATGTGGGGACTGTATCGCTGTCAGACAAGTCTTGAGGTCGGGACGCAAGCTGTCAGGATACGAACTTTATTTTGCATGCCAGCCTGCGTCAGGCCCTATTCCATCCTTTGAAATGCACCCATGGGGGCTGTACTTACCAATCAAGGCCATATTAACACATGATGCAAGCATTGGATAATCTGCGCATTGCCGTCGTGGGTCTGGGCTATGTTGGGTTGCCTCTTGCCGTGGAATTTGGCAAGCAATATGAGGTCGTTGGCTTTGATATTGACAGCGAGCGTATTGAACAATTGCGCGCTGGTGTCGATGTTACCCAGGAGCTTCCCGCTTTTGAGCTGGCTGCTGCCGACAAGTTGCATTACACCACGGATCTGGACGTCTTGCGTGACTGCAAGGTGTTTATTGTTGCCGTACCAACGCCTGTTGATAAGGCGAAACGTCCTGATCTTGAACCTCTGCTGACGGCAAGCCTCCGTCTTGGCAAGGTGCTTAAGCGTGGTGATCTGGTTATCTATGAATCGACGGTTTACCCTGGGTGTACTGAGGAAATCTGTATTCCTCAGCTGGAGCGTGGATCCGGCCTGAAGCTGAATGTGGATTTTTTTGTAGGCTATAGTCCAGAAAGAATCAATCCTGGGGACAGAAAGCACCGGTTACAGGATATTTGCAAGCTGACTTCTGGTTCCACTCCCGAGGCAGCGGATGTTGTTGATCGTCTTTATGCCCGCATCGTCACGGCGGGCACACATAAAACCCGTTCCATCAAGGTGGCTGAAGCTGCGAAAATTATCGAGAATACGCAGCGTGATCTTAATATTGCCTTTATTAATGACCTGGCCATTTTTTTTAACAGATTAGGCATTGATACTCAGGAAGTACTGGCGGCAGCGGCGACCAAATGGAACTTTCAGGCTTTTCAACCGGGGCTGGTTGGCGGCCATTGTACCGGTGTTGATCCCTACTACCTTGCTTACAAGGCGCAGGCAACAGGGCATCATCTGGATCTTATCCTGGCCGCGCGGAAGATCAATGAAAGCATGGGCGCTTATATTGCTGGTGAGGTCATTCGACTCATGCTTCTTAAGGGTATCAATCCGCTACATGCGCGGGTTTTATTGCTTGGCCTGAGCTTCAAGGAAAATTGCCCGGATCTGCGTAATACCCGTGTTGTGGATATGGTGCAGGCATTACGCGCTTATACCATGGAGGTTGATATTTACGATCCATGGGTTGATGCAGCCAGCGCTGTGCGCGAAGTCGCTATAGAACTTGTTTCCAGACCTTGCCGAGCTTGTTACGATGCGGTAATACTTGCTGTCGGCCACCGTCAGTTTGTCGCATTGGGTGGGGAGGGGATACGTGCCTTTGGCAAGGCGAAAACAGTTGTTTATGATATAAAGAGCGTGTTGCCGCGCGAGGCGGTGGATGGGCGGCTGTGATCAGCGTTACCCCTACCAGCGCTTGAGCTTTAATCAAGCAGACTAGATCTCTGTTTCGACGCATGATGTTTTTTTTTTGCGCCGCGCGTACCATGATGGTTTTCAGGGAAACATCAGGTTGATACCAAACACGGTAATAAGCAGGATCAGCAAAGTCAAAGGCAGGCCGACACGCAGAAAATCGCTGCGCTTATAGCCGCCTGGTCCGGTTGCCATCATCAAGGCGGGGTGACCGGAACTTATCAGGAAAGTATTGGATGAAGATACAGCGACAATCAGTACATAGGCTGATGGGTTGCCGCCTGTGGCCAGTGCCACACTGATGGCTACCGGGACCATCATGACCGTCGCCCCAACGTTGGACATTACCTGCGAAAACAGCAAGGTAAATACAGCGAGTACCAGTTGTATCAGCCATGGCGCGTCTTGGCCCATGTGCCGCAACACCTCCTGTGATAGCCAGGTGGCAGTGCCACTGGAATTCATGGCCCAACCTAGCGGAATCAGACTGGCCGTGACGAAAATGGTTTTCCAGTGGATGGCCCGATAGGCTTCATCCATATTGAGTACACCGGAAAGCAGCATGCCGACCGCACCCGTCATCGTGGCGACAGGCAGGTTTACATGTGTAAACAGCGCAAGCCCCATGGCGAGAAAAAAGAAACCCAGTGCCTGCCAGATTTTATGCGGGCGTTGCTCTTTGCGTGGAATATCGGTAATCACAACCAGATCGCGCTCTTCAGCGGTCTGTGCCAGTTCGCGCCAGCTTGAATGCACAACCAGAGTGTCACCGGCGCGTAGCGTCAACGCACGGATATCGTCACGATGTACGTGTTCACCATGAATGACCGCCAATACGGAAATGCCGTGGCGGCTACGCAAGGGTAGCTTACCGATCATCCGCCCTATAAAGCGTGAACTGGGAGGAATGACCACCTCGGAAATGCCGGCACGGGAGGGGTTGAACAATGCATTCAGCGTGCGCATACGTAGCAGTAGACGGCAGAGCTGATTGTTGGCAAACTGATTCAGTTGTTCACGTGGTCCTAGCACTCCCAGTACGGAACCTACCCAGATCATGTGATCGGATAGTGGTGCCATGCGGATATCGTTGCCGCTTTTGATGGCCAGAATGCGTGGGGCGTGATGTAAACGTTCAATCTCACCGATGCGCATGCCTACCAGTGGACTTTCCACTGTGACGGTCAATTCAGCGAGTTCACCGGTGATGCCGTAAGTATCTGCAAAATAGCTTTCGGTGCGCCCAGGGGTGACCTTTTGTGGCGTGTTTTCATGTTCAGGAAGGATCCTGTGGGTAAAGAGCCAGAAGAACCCGATACCCACGGCGGCCAGCACCAGCCCCACCGGTGTCACACTAAACAGCCCAAAGGTGGGGATGGTTGGTGTGCCGGGTGGTAGATGGCTGTTTGCGCTGCTGATGAGGTCGTTCAGCATAATGAGTGGCGAATTGGCAATCAGCGTGGTGTTGGTGGCGGTGAGGACGCAAAAAGCCATGGGTAACAGCAAGCGCGAGATCGGCACGCCAGTACGCGCGGACAGACGACCGGATAAGGGAATCATTAAAGCGGCGACTGCCTGGCTGGGAATAAACGCGCTGAACAGGCTGACGGTCGCATTAAGTAGCAGGCTCAGGTGCGATTCCTTACCGCGCGCCATCCGCAGCACAAAGCGGATAGCCAGACTGAGTACGCCGGCCCGATCAAGTCCCTCTCCCATGATGGTGACTGCCATGATGGTGATCACTGCATGGCTGGCAAAGCCGTTGAAAATTTTTTCCGGCGGAATAAGTCCGGTTAGGCCAATAACTACTACCAGGAGCAGGGCAACAAGGTCGGCGCGAATCCACTCCAGCACCAGCATAACGATGGTGAAGGCCAGCAAGCCAAGCACCAGCATCCGGTCGGGGGTGAGTGTTAGCGCCATGGGCTGACATCCCAACGTGGCATATGCTGAAGCTGGATGTACAAGGAGAACGGTAAATAATTCACGCTGCAATGGCTTGAGCGACCGGCTGGGTCGCAGTATAAGCGGATTGACGCATCAGTGTTTTGTTGCCGTTGTCCGTGTGCGCGTGGGCCTGGCCAATCTGTTGTGGTACGGTGCGCGGTGGTGATGTGCATACAGGGTGATGTGCATACAGCGATCAATCTTAAAAAGATAGTTATGCCTTCCACGGTGAATGCTCGTGGAGGGTAGGATGCTGATCGTTGTCGCAAGACAACGCGGTGAAGCCGATCTCGGTAAAGCAGGAAGTCAGCAGCAGATTTGCTCACACATGGGTGGATATGCATCAGGTTTGGAGAAGCAGTGAGGTAAGGCAGATGAGCGCAACAGAGAAGATTGGCAAGGAACGTGGTTATGCCGTCTTCATTATTTTGCTGGTGGCGACGATCAGTTTTGCGGCGGTCAATTTCTATGTCCTTAATGTGAGGCATAACGAGGACAGACAAACTGTTGAGTTGACCGACAAGGTGGCGGTGCTTTCCCAGCAGATGGCAAGGTTTGCCCGTGAATCGGTGCGTGGCAGCGCACTTGCACTTGGTGAACTTAAAGAAAGTCATACTTTAATGGTTGCGGTGATGCGGCAATTGCGCAAAGCGACTGCTCGTAGCAGCATGGTCTCTTATGCGGAAAGTCCCAGCCAGGCGGTGATTTATGCCGTTACCCGCGTGGATGATATCTGGGAAAAACAGCATCGTGCGGCTAGCCATCTTTTGGCCAGTAAAACAAAGATTCTGGATGCTTATCAGCGCGCCAATGTGTTCTTCAGGCAGTTGCCATCGCTTAAGGCCCGGATGCGTCAAGTGATGATTGTGTTGCGCAAGCAGCATGCTCCTACCGACCAGGTACTTAGAGTGTCGCGCCAGATTTTGCTGATGGACCGCATTAATCGTTATGTGCAAGATGTTTTGCAGGGCGTGACTGGAAAAACGGATGTTTCCAAGAGTTTATTGCGTGATCTACACGAATTGGATGACACGTTTCATGTCCTGCGTGATGGGGATGCTCCATCTGGTGTCCATGGCACTGGCAATGCTCGCGCGGACAGGCTACTTGCCGATATGCAGCAAAGCTGGAATGGCTTACGTGAACCATTTAGTCAATTGGCAGCGGTGGCCCACGATTTGATCAGAGTAAACCAGGCTAGTGACCAGATTTTGCTCTATTCCAGAAAAATGTTAATGCGCAGTGATGCACTGATCGGTCAGGTCGAGAAACTGTCATCGCAGCGTATCTTTCCGAATGTATGGTGGGGCATCTCGAGCATAGTAGCGGCGATGTTTCTGGCGTTATGGCTGGTGATTGTCCTGGTAGGCAATCAGCGCCGTCGTCTCGCAATCAGTATGGCGCTGAACCGGCGCAACCAG